>JAVEYV010000169.1:0-5310 GCA_034003305.1 Spirochaetia bacterium
CCCAGGCCGACCCTTCCCGCGACACAACTCAGGTCGAGGGAATTCTGTTCCTTGAGCTCCAGAGAAAGCAGATCGAGTACGGTAAAGCCCTTGGGCTCGTTTCCTATCACAGCCGGCAGTGTACTATGAAAGAGCGCTCTGGTAAATCGGCGCAGCCGGACCCCTGTTTTTACTTCTTGCTTTGGATTTTCTGCTTTTCCTTGGCGATTTTCTGATCGAGTTTTTCGATCAGCGCGTCTATTCCCGGATTGATCTCAAAGGCTTTTTCCTGCAGATGGGCCTGGAGGCCCCAGCGAAAATTGGTGGTAACCTCCAGTTTGTAATTCTTGGAATCTTTGGTAAAAACGAACAGAAGATCGACGATCATGTCCTTCGCGTACCCGATCCTCTCAATCTTGGTTGCCAGATACTGTTTGCTTTCTTCGCTGAGGTCGAAATGTACGGAACGAACGTCGATATTCATGTGCGCCTCCTTAAGCTAGTGCGCAGGCGAACAGCCTGCGCCCGTTACAATTTCCGGCGGCTGAAGGACGAATCCATATCCAGCTCGCCGCGATATTTTGCCACCGTACGGCGGGCAATCTTAATGCCCCGTTCGGCGAGAATATCCACAAGCTCCCTGTCCGAGTAGGCGGGCTTATCCCCGTCCTCCTCTTCCAGAATCTCCCGTAAGGTCGCCTTGACGCTCTCCTTGGAATGCTGCATCGTCCCCGCCGCTGTAGACGGTACAGGATTGGTGAAAAAGCGCCGAAGCTCCAGAATGCCCCATTCGGTTTGAACGTATTTGCCGTTGGCGATTCTGGAAACAGTCGTTTCGTGCACTCCCACTTCCTCGGCAACATCCTTGAGAGTGAGGGGCTGCATCCCCTGAGGCCCCTCAACAAAAAAACGGGCCTGAAACTTGGCGATAACCTTGGCGACCTTGAGCAAGGTTTGATTGCGCTGCTGGAGCGAACCGATAAAAAACTTTGCCCGCTCGATGTTCTCCCTTACAAAAGATACCGTATCCTTATCCCGGGAACCGCCTTTTTTAGAAGAAAGTTCCGAGAAAAATGGATTGATCCCTAAAAGGGGAATCACCTCGTCATTCAGCTCAATTACAAATTCGTCATTTTCCACCCGAATCGCCAAGTCCGGCACCACATAACGGGTTTTTTCCGTGGAAAAAGCTCTCCCGGGGAAGGGAGAAAGGGTTTTGATATAGGCGAGAATCTCATCGAGTTGGGGATCTTTTATCTTGAGACTGCGCCGTATTTCGGCGTGCTTGCCCTTTTCCAGCTTGTCCAGGTGGGCAGTCATTATCTCGATAACGCCCTCGGGGGCCTCGGGATCCATCGCGGCCTGGACCAGGAGGCTTTCCCGGTAATCCTTCGTGCAGGTCCCGTTAGGGTCCAGGCCGCGCACTATCTGGATGGCCTGTTCAAGATTTTCCCGAGAACAATTGGGGCAGAGTTCCTCCGGCGGCGACCTGTGAAAGCCGTCCTCGTCCAGATTCTGGATGAGGCGCTCTCCTAAAGTCCTGATAGCCGGGCGCAGGGAAAGCATCCGCAGCTGGGCCAGCAGGTGATCCTGCAGGCTTTCCGGCAGGGCAATGGCTCCTTCCAAAAACTTATGCTTGGCATCCTCGTCCGATTGGGTCTGGCGGTAGGAGTAATCCTCGGTACCGTCTCCCCAATCCTCGCCGGAGTCGTCTATCCTGGCCTCGGCGTATGATTCCAGCGAAAGTTCCGATCTGTCGTCCAGCACCTCCAGGGCGGGATTAGTCTCAAGCTCGCTTCGGATTTCTTCGGTCAGCTCCGCCACGGGCAAGGCCAGAATCTTGATCGATTGCAGCATTCTGGGGTTGAGCTTCTGTCGTTGTTCGGCCACCAAGGCCGGTCTTTGTGCCTGCAATAAAGGCTCCTTCACCTCCAATGGTAAGGTAGAATCCGGTAAAGTCAATGGCAATATTGACCTTCACGCCCCGCATTATTATGTTAAGAAGGTACGTTTGTCGCTCAATCTATCACATCGTTAAGGTAGGAACATGTCCAAGCATAGACACGATTCAGAGTCCGCGAAGGATAAAAACGCTAATCCAGCCTCCACCCAGACCCAATCCGAAGGTTTGGAGCAGCCGCAGGCCTTTGGTGCCCAGTCCGCCCCAGGCCAGAGTGCTGGCAACCCCAAGCAGGATGGATCGCAGGAGCAGGCCGCCGGTCCTTACGCCCAGGAAGGGCTCGCCGGCCAGCTGGAAGCGGCACTGAAGGAGAACGCCTCTCTCAAGTCAGAGGTTGAGGAGCTCAACGCCAAGTATCTGCGAAAGCTCGCCGAAGAGGTGAACTTCCGCAAGCGCATGCTCAGAGAGAAAGAAGACGGGCAGAAGTACGCCTTATCCTCGATTTTGGCAGACCTCGTTTCCGTTCTCGACGACTTCGACCGGGGCATGAATGCCGCCACCCAGGCCCATAGCTTCGAACAGCTTCATGAAGGTATGGTTCTTGTTCAAAGGCAGTTGTCGCAAATGCTGGAAAATAAGTATTCTCTAAAGAGGTTCGACTCTGCGGGCAGCCCCTTCGATCCCGCAATGCACGAGGCGCTCTTCGCCGAGCCGGCCGATATCGATGAAGCCGTCGTATCCGAGGAATACCTTCCCGGGTATATGTATCACGATCGGGTGCTCAGGTCAGCGAAGGTGAGGGTTAAGATTCCCAACGGAGCAAGGAAGGCCGCGGCAGCGGATGCCGCGTCTCAGGAAGAGCCGGAAAGCATTCCCGCGGCAGATCAGCGCAGCGAATACAGCGCCGGTCAAAACTGAAATAGAAAGTTTTAGTAAGGAGAATTACATATGGGCAGAATCATAGGTATCGACCTCGGTACGACCAATTCCTGCGTCTCTGTGATGGAGGGCGGCGAGCCCATCGTTATCGCAAACTCTGAAGGGCAGAGGACAACTCCCTCCATCGTCGGATTTACCTCCAAGGGCGAGCGGGTGGTCGGCCAGCCGGCCAAGAACCAGATGATCACCAACGCCGAGAACACCGTGTACTCCATCAAGCGTTTCATGGGCCGCCGCTTTGTCGAGCTCCAGTCGGAAATCAAGATGGTGCCCTACAAGGTAGTGGACAACGGCAACGACGTGCGAGTCGACATCTCCGGCAAAATGTACAGCCCCCAGGAGATCAGCGCTTTCATACTTCAGAAGATGAAGAAAACCGCCGAAGACTACCTGGGCGAGCCTGTCACCGAGGCCGTCATCACCGTGCCGGCCTACTTCAACGACGCTCAGCGCCAGGCCACCAAGGACGCTGGCAAGATCGCCGGTCTCGAGGTGAAGCGCATCATCAACGAGCCCACCGCCGCCTCCCTGGCCTACGGCTTCAACAAGGATCAGAAAAAAGAACGCACTATCGCTGTCTACGACTTGGGCGGTGGTACCTTCGATATCTCCATTCTCGAGCTGGGCGAAGGCGTCTTCGAGGTCAAGTCCACCAACGGCGACACCCACTTGGGCGGCGACGACTTCGACCTCAAGGTAACCCAGTGGTTGGTCGACGAGTTCAGGAAGGACTCCGGCATTGACCTGGCCCAGGACCGCATGGCCCTGCAGCGGGTGCGTGAAGCCGCCGAAAAGGCTAAGATCGAACTCTCCAATGTCCAGCAGGCCGAAATCAACCTGCCCTTTATCACCGCCGACGCGACCGGTCCCAAGCACCTCACCAAGAGCCTCACCAGGGCACGCTTCGAGCAGATGTGCGCCGACCTCTTCGAGCGCACCAAGGAACCCTGCCGCAAGGCCATCGCCGACGCCGGCCTCACGGTGGACAAGATCGACGAAGTCATCCTCGTGGGCGGCTCTACCCGCACCCCCAAGGTTCAGCAGGTAGTCAAGGAAATCTTCGGCAAGGAACCCTCCAAGGGAGTCAACCCCGACGAAGCCGTGGCTATCGGCGCTGCCATTCAGGGCGGAATTCTGGGCGGAGACGTCAAGGACGTTCTGCTTCTGGACGTAACCCCCCTCTCCTTGGGCATCGAAACCTTGGGCGGCGTATTCACCAGGCTCATAACCCGTAACACCACCATCCCCTGCCGCAAGAGCCAGATATTCTCCACCGCCGCCGACGGTCAAACCGCCGTTTCCATCCATGTCCTTCAGGGCGAGCGCGAAATGGCCGGCCAAAACAGAACCCTGGGCCGCTTCGACCTGGTGGGCATACCGCCCGCACCCCGGGGCGTGCCTCAGGTAGAAGTTACCTTCGACATCGATGCCAACGGCATTGTGCACGTTTCGGCCAAGGACCTGGGCACCGGCAAGGAACAGAAGATCCGCATCGAAGCCTCCAGCGGTCTCAACGAGGCGGATATCGATAAGATGGTGCACGAAGCCGAAGCCCATGCCGAAGAGGACAAGCGCGAGCGTGAGCGCATCGAAGCTCGCAACGAGGCCGACGCCCTCATCTATCAGACCGAGAAGACTATCAAGGACTTGGGAGACAAGGTCGGCGCGGGAGAGAAAGAAGCTATCGAAAACGCCGTCAAGGATCTCAGAAAGGCCATGGAGGGCGCCGATCTCGAGGCTATCAAGCAGAAGACCGAAACCCTTAAGCAGGCTTCCTACAAGCTCTCCGAAGAGCTGTACAAGCATGCCCAGGGTGCAGCAGGCCCAGGACAGGCTCAAGGCGGCGGTCCCGAAGGCGGATTTGCCGGCCAGCCCGGCCAGGATGCGTCCGGCGCAGACCAGAACACCAAGAACGCCGACGATGTGGACTACAAGGTAGTCGACGACGAGGATAAAAAATAAATTCAACATCGGGCGGCTGGCGAAAACCAGCCGCCCGAGATGAGTCGAGGACGGATTAACGTGGCGAAGCGAGATTATTACGAAGTCCTGGGCCTCCAAAAGGACGCCGTCAAGGACGACATCAAGCGGGCGTACAGAAAGCTAGCCATTCAGTACCATCCCGACAAGAATCCCGGCGACAAGAGCGCCGAGGAGAAGTTCAAGGAAGCCACCGAGGCTTATGAGGTGCTGGGGGACGAACAGAAGCGCCAGGCCTATGACCAGTTCGGCTTTGCCGGGGTCGAAGGCATGTCCGGAGGCGGTCAGCAGTACTCCACCGTATACAGGGATTTTGAAGACATCTTCGGCGGCTTTGGCGACTTCTCTTCGATCTTCGGCTCAATCTTCGGCAATGCCAGCGGCTTCGGCCAGGATCGGCGTTCAGACAGACCCCGCCGGGGTTCCAATCTCCGCTACGACATAGAGCTGCCCTTCGAAAAGGCCGTCTACGGCACAACGGTGGAAATCGCTTACAGCAAGGACGACACCTG
>JAVEYV010000170.1:0-5271 GCA_034003305.1 Spirochaetia bacterium
TTAGCTGCAATCCCTACCTTCTGGTGGACGAGGGGCAGGGTGTTTTGTTCGATCCCGGCTCGGTTCTGGATGTCCAGGAAGTGCTGGAATCAATCTCCTCCGTGCTGCCCCTGGATAAAATTCGGTATGTAGTACTTCATCACCAAGACCCCGACCTGGCGGCGGCTGTGCCCGCGATGGAAGCGGCGGGCATGAAGTTTGAGATCGTGACTCACTGGCGCAGCTGGTCTTTGATTCGTTTCTACGGAGTACGATCCTCCCCGTACCTCGTTGATGAGCACGGGTATTCGCTCAAGCTGGAAAGTGGAAGAACGCTGCAGTTTATACCGACTCCCTATCTGCACTTTCCCGGCGCCATCGCAAGCTATGACAAAAGGGCAAAATTCCTGCTCTCCAGCGACCTGTTCGGTTCCTTTTCAGAAAACTGGTCATTGTACGCCGATGGAAATTATATGGAAGGAATGAAACGCTTTCATGAGCACTACATGCCTTCCAACGCTGTCTTGAGGCCAACCATGGAGCTTTTGTCCTGCCTCGAGCTGGATGCGATCCTTCCTCAGCATGGTTCGATAATTACTAAGAATATTCCTGTCTACATCGACGCGCTGAAGAATCTGGAATGCGGTATAGCCCTGAATTTCGGGCTTAAAGGAGACAGTACAAGTCCCGATTACCATGCCCTGGGCAAGGAGGTTCAGCGACTTAAAGAGCTCAATGAGCAGCTGTTGAAAACCGCCAGCCAGGTGAGCGAGGCTCAGATTCGAGACGCCACTACAGGGCTTTATGATGAATCGTTCTTCCGGGAGTTCATCGACGAACAGGCTTCTCTGAGGCTCTATTCCGAAGGGGTCGAAGATGATGTCTTGGCTGTGTTCGGTATCGACGAGGGTATGGCGAAGATCGAGTATCAGTACGGCCCCAAAGAAGTGGAGGTTATTCTGAAAGGGGTAGCCAGAATACTTTTGGACAGCAAGCTGTCATCGCAGCCGGCCTTCAGGCTCCATGGAACAACCTTCGTGCTTTGGATGCCCCAGATAGCGTTCCATAAAGCGGTCGAACTTTGCGAGCAGATACGAAACAAGGTTGAGTCGGCAAAAAGCTTTATTGAAAAAATAACCGTATCCGCAGGCTTGGTGGCATTGGTTGAAGTGCGCTCAACGATTAGCGATCCGTCCGAGGCCGGGGCAATATTCACCGATACGGGGATACGGCGGCTTCGCCTGGCCAGGAAGCGGGGCGGCAACGTGGTATGCACCAGTTCCGAGGTTAGCGGATTACGGGAGAGCAGGGCGAAAATTCTGGTTGTAGATGACAATATGATCCATGCCCGGGTGGTAAAAACCTTCTTGGAGAACAGTGGGTATTCGGTTTTTATCGCCAAGGACGGCGCGGAGGCTTTAAGGTTGATTGCTCAGGAAGGATTCGATCTGATCATAGCCGAGCTTATGGTCCCCAAGGTCGACGGGTTTTTTCTCAAGGAAAACCTGGCGGCAAAATCCGGTACCAAGGATATCCCCTTTATTCTTTTATCGCATAGGAAAAACGAAGATTCGATAAAACAGGCATACGGCCAGGGGGTAAGGTACTATCTCCAAAAACCCTATCTGATGGCCGAACTGCTGGGCATCGTAAACAACCTGACCAAGGGCGGGACGGTCTGATGAAGCTGGGGGTGGAGTACATTCTTTTCGGCGCCGCCTTCCTGTTGTGGCTGGATATCATTATCGTGCTCAGGGTCTTGGCGAATAAAACCCAGATTGCGATGGATGAAGACAGAACAAAGCAGAATTTCGCAAACATAGCGGATTTTTTTAAAAACGAAACAGCGTCCAGGTCGAATAAACGAAAAAAAACAAAAAAATTGTTCGGCCTCTACCTCATGCTGGCCCAATCAATGGATCTTCCGGAAGAAGAAAGAAAGGCTTTACAAGCAATAGAAGGCATCAGCCGCGAAAGAGCGGCGCTCTTGGGCAAGATTAAAAGCCGTTCTTCCTACAGGCGAAAAGAGGCTGCCCAGGGCTTGGCGATTCTTAAGGACGACGAGGCGAGGCAAAGCCTTGAAACAGCCCTGAGCGCGGAAAAGGATTATCCGACTAAACTGGTCATAGCCAATGCGTTGGCCGATATCAAAGACCCGCGATCGATTCCTGTTCTGGCTGAAAGCCTTTTAGGAGCACATCGCTGGTACAGGGACAAGGTCGATATGCTCATCGCCTCGTTCGGCAGAGATGCGTTCGACTCGCTTCGGCCCTATTTGCAGAGGACGGAGACCGAGTTTTCGGAGCTTTTCGTCGATCTGGGCGGAAAAATTCTCTGCGAAGAGCTCAGGGAGTACTTGGTAAGCCTTTTATTGCAGGGCCGGGAGACCTTGAGACGAATGAAAGCGGATTTAATCCTCACCGAGGATGAGCTGAAAACCGTCTCAAGGCCTTTGCGCCGAGAAGAAGCTGCCTACTTGAATTATAAAAGAATCTTGCTCAAAGCCGCGGAGAGCCTGGAATCCGTTCATGCGGGGATTCTGGGAAGCCCGGAGTTTCAGGGATATCCCGATGCCGAGATACGGGTTATCGCGATTCGCTCGCTGGGTTTTGAGGGGAAACAAGAAAATGTGGAAAGCCTGCTGCGGTACCTTGCCGATCCCGCGGTCGGCGCTGCGGCTCAGGCGGGGCTTTCAAGGATATTCGAAGCGCACCCCTACATAATACCGGAAATGATTAGGGTGTTCGAGGGCAGTCAAGAAAAAGTGGTTGTGCGCCGCCTGGCGGAAGTTCTAGCCGGGAAGATCGAATATTTTATTCTGCGGCTCTCGAGTACGAAGAAAGGGGCCGCGGAGCGCTTGATCAGAGAGTTGCTGGCCATGGGCAAGGTATCGGAGATCCTGGAATTTTTAAAGTTGAACAAGGACGAGGAGCTTGAAAACAAGCTCCTGGCGATCCTGCGGGAGGAGGCGGCAAAGAATTCAGATGTGGAGGCCGGATGCAGACTTCATCTCTCTGACCGACTATTGGAAAAGTGCGGATATACGAGATTGGAAATGCCCAGCCTGCCGAGAGAAGAGAAAAAAGATCTGAAGATGATTCGAAGCCTTTACGGCATCCTCGCCGGGTCTTTACTGTTTTTTCCATTTCTTTACGTTGTGCGATACTGGAATAAGATATGGAATGTGCCATTGCTGGAACAATTCCAAAATTTCGTCGTCGATTTTAATTTCGACTTCGCGTGGTACTCGATCGTCGTTAATCTGAGCTATATTATTCTGCTCATTCTTTCGGCATTCCAAGTAGGATCGGAGACAAGGTTGTGGAACCTTAAAACCATGTCGATGCTTTTCAAGCCGAAGATGCTCCCTTCGGTTTCGATAATCGCTCCGGCATACAACGAGGAAAAGACGATCATCCAAAGCGCCAACTCCCTGTTGAACCTGAAATATGACGACTACGAACTTGTAATCGTCAATGACGGATCGAAGGACGGAACGCTGAAAACGCTGGTGGAGCATTTTAGTCTTCGCCGGGTAGATCACAGGTATGCGCAGCGATTGAAGACAAGTCCGGTTCGGGGAATCTTCAGAAACCCCTTGATTCCCCGACTTGTCGTTGTGGATAAAATGAACGGCGGCAAAGCGGATTCGCTCAACGCGGGCATAAATATTGCCCAAAAGGAATACTTCTGCGGCATAGACGCCGATTCTCTGCTCGAACCCGACGCATTGCTCAAGGTAGCCGCCCTCACCTTGGATTACGGGGTTGAAACGCCAGCGATGGGCGGGAATATTTTCCCGATAAACGGCTGCGAAGTGGATAGGGGCTATTTGGACCGTTTGGCGCTTCCTGGGAATAAATTGGCGGCCTTGCAGACAATCGAGTATTTACGGGCTTTTATGTGCGGAAGATTAGGCTGGGCGAAAATCAATTCCCTGCTGATCATTTCCGGAGCCTTCGGGCTCTTTAGGCGTGAACGGGTGATCGCCGTGGGCGGTTACATGAGCGCCCAAGAACGCTATGGCAAGGGGACTGTGGGCGAGGATATGGAGCTTGTGGTGAGAATCGCCCGGCTGATGAGGGAGAAAAAGCAAAAGTACCGCATCGGGTATGCATACAACGCAAACTGCTGGACCGAGGTGCCTGAATCCGCGAAGGTGCTTAAGCGCCAAAGGGACCGATGGCATCGAGGTCTTATCGATATAATGTTTTTTCATAGAAGGCTTTTGTTCAATCCGGCTTACGGCATGATGGGTCTTGTCGGCATGCCGTATTTTTTGATCTTCGAAATGATCGGCCCGCTTTTTGAGATGCAGGGCTACCTCATGGTGTTTATCGCCGCGATCTTCGGCTTGATCAGCGGAAAACTGGCTCTCATGCTTTTTGTTTCGACCATCCTCTTGGGGATTCTCATTTCCATGACTTCGATTCTTATCGCCGAGCGACAGGTGAGTTATTTTAACTATAAGGATACGTTGAAGTTACTGGCCCTCGCTTTTTTGGAAAACTTCGGTCCCAGGCAGTTGTTCTCGATGTGGCGGGTTTTGGGGTTTTTCAGCGCCATGAAGAAACCCAAGGGCTGGGGCACAATGGAACGCAAGGGCTTCGCGCAGGGGAAGAGCGCATGAAGATAAAAACTGTCAAGCGCGGTTCGGCGCTGTTGCTGCTGTATGTCCTGATGATTGTAGTTACGGCGGCTTTTACACTGATGTTTTTCCTGCCCTCTCTCGCCTGGAGACTCGCTCCTTATCGTCAATTGGAAGTCTGGGCGGTGGATAAAACCGTTCCCTATCCCAATTACCGCGAGCACGCAGGCTTATTCTGGATTCTCAAGCACGAAAAGATAGCTAAAACAGGCTCGAGACAACTCTACATGGAAGACTCCGACTATTACGGCTTTTATCCTTACGGCGAGGAGGAGTGGAGGGGAGTTCCTCTCCCAGTCGCCGGAATTAAGCCGGACCTGATCTATATTGCGGATACCTATGGTGTCTACAGAGACGATTATATGCAAAAGCGTCTGTCGGGCGAATGGTCGCCGAAATTGTACGGGGGGCTTTCGACAGAGGATATTACAACAATTCGTCAAAACCTGGGAGGAGGAAATACTTTTATCGCGGAATTCAATACCGCCGCATCGCCGACAAACTTTTACGATCGCGAAACCCTGGGAAGGCTGTTGGGGGTGAACTGGTCGGGATGGATAGGGCGCTATTTTGTCGATCTTTCCAAAGGCAACGATGTGCCCGATTGGGTAGTGGAGAACTACGAAGAAAAAAAGAAAGAAGCC
>JAVEYV010000171.1:0-5271 GCA_034003305.1 Spirochaetia bacterium
TGTGTATTGTGTGGGGCGTGCGTGCAGGCTTGCCCATTTGACGCCATCGTGATCCGTTAAGCCGCACAAAGTGTCCTGGATAATAGCCAGTATAACGGAATCTGGGTGTATGCCGAACAGCGTGACGGCGTGGTGGCACAGGTGGTGCATGAACTCCTGGGCAAGGGCCGCGAATTGGCCGATCAATTGTCCTGCGAACTCAGCGCCGTTCTCCTGGGCTACAATCTGAACGGCATCGCCGAGGAACTCTTTGCCTATGGCGCTGATCAGGTGATCCAGATCGATGATCCCGCGTTACAACACTTTCGCGATGAAAGATACAGCGAAGCGCTTAGCCACCTGGCTGAGAAATACAAACCCGCCATCATCCTGGCAGGTGCTACAGTGGTGGGACGCAGCTTTATCCCCCGCGTAGCCATCGATCTACATACGGGATTGACCGCGGATTGCACCGGGCTGGAGATCGATCCCGATACGGGAAATCTGATGCAGACCCGTCCCGCTTTTGGGGGAAACATCATGGCTACCATCATCACGGCAAATCACCGTCCCCAAATGGCCACGGTGCGCCATAAAGTGATGAATCCCATTGTCCGCGATGATACCCGCAACGGCATAGTATTGCATGAAGAATTCAACTTTGAATTGGAAGAGGACGTCACCAGCTTCATCAGCTTTGACAAAGAGAAGACAAATCTGGTGAACATCACCGACGCCAATGTGATCGTTTCCGGAGGACGCGGAATCAAGGACGCCAAGAACTTCGCCATGATCGAAGAACTGGCGGAAGCCCTGGATGGCGCAGTGGGCGCATCCCGAGCAGCGGTGGATTCTGAATGGATTGCCTATTCGCATCAGGTGGGTCAAACCGGGAAAACGGTGAAGCCAAGTGTGTATATCGCCATTGGGATTTCCGGAGCTATTCAGCATCTGGCCGGAATGAGCAGCGCGGATTACATCATCGCCGTGAATAAAGATCCTGATGCCCCCATCTTCAAGGTGGCGGATCTGGGAATCGTGGGCGACCTCTTTGAAGTGGTACCAAAACTCACTAAAAGGATCAAAGAAGTAAGGGCATGAAGATCATCGCTGGGCACGGGGTCATCAATCCGGATGATGTAAGAAGCAATCTGCAGCTGGATTTGCCCGGAGAAGGCCCAGACCTGAATTTACCCGATGGCATTGCCTATGTGCCCCTGATCAATTCCCACGACCATTTGGTGGGTAATTGGGTGCCCAAAGCCGGGGACAAGCGCCCCTATCCCAATTCGCACATCTGGGTGGAAGACATGAAGCAATCCTTCAGCTTCCGCGAACGCAATCAATACTGGCTGAACGACGGCAGCTTCGATCTATTGCAACCTACGGCACATAGTGTGGCCAAGCTGGGGGCTTACAAGAACCTCTTTTCCGGCTGTGGCATCGTGCACGATCACGGACCGAATCAGCAAGACGCTTATTATGACCCCATGCCGATCATCGTACCCAAGCGCTTCCGTCAGTGCCATTCCATCACTCTGGGAAACTGGTGGGGCGGCGGCACTCCGGAAGAAGAAATGGCGCTCACTCAGGGCAGGATGCCCTTCATCATTCACCTCGGCGAAGGCACGGACGAGGTTACTCACGGAGAATTTGCCCTGCTGGAAAAGCGGGGACTGCTGCATGCCAATACCTTGATGATCCATGGCATCGCCTTCAGCAAGAAAGAGATAGAGACCATCGCCAAAGTGGGGGCCAGCGTGTGTTGGTGCCCCGGCTCAAACTATTATCTCATCGGCAAGACCTTTGACATCGCCAGTGCAATGGTTGCCAATGCCAACGTGGTGATCGGCACCGATTCCACGATGAGCGGGGAGATTAGCCTGATCGCCGAGTTTGAGGTGATTCGGGAGCATTTCCCCCAGATTCCGCTCAAAGAACTGTATCGGATGGTAACAGTGAACGCAGCGAAGGCCCTGTATCTGGACCCCGCCTACGCGACGCTGAACCCAGCCAATCCCCGCAATCTCCTGATCCTGGATCAGATGGAAAGCGATCCCTTTGAAAACCTGTTGGCGATGGAAATGATGGGGATAAAGCTCCTGATCGTGGATGGCGTCCCACGCTATGGCGACAGCGAGTATCTGGATTTACTGGATACAGGGGACAATGAATACACCATCTTCCGCACCGGAAACCGGGAAAAGTTCGTGATCGGAGATCCCATGGAGATCAACGATCAGATCGATAACGCTCTCGGTTATCACAAGGATTTCCCCTTCCTGCCCTTCTAATGATTAAGCTGGATATCTGCGAGATCTTTTATAGTCTGCAGGGCGAATCTACCTTTCAGGGCATGCCTTGCATCTTCATCCGTCTTGCGGGCTGTAACTTACGTTGCGCATGGTGCGATACGCAGTATTCTCACGCCAAGGGAAATCCGCGCAGCATCGCCAGCATCCTCAAAGAGATCGCGCAATACCCCTGCAAACTGGTGGAGCTGACGGGCGGCGAACCGCTGTGGCAAGAAGCATCGATCCCTCTGATGGAGACATTGCTGGAGCAGGGCTACCGGGTACTGCTGGAAACAAACGGTTCTCTGGACTTGAGTGAAGTTCCTCCGGACGTAGTGAAAATCGTGGACGTAAAATGCCCCGGCAGCGGTATGGGAGATAGCTTTATGAAGCACAACCTGCTGTGCATGAGTGAACTGGATGAGCTGAAGTTTGTGCTAACCAATTACCCGGATTATGCCTTCGCCAAAGCCTTCCTCAGCGAGCATCAGATCAGCCCCGGAACCGTGCATTTTTCCCCAGTTCCCAGCCTTTTGAGCGCGGAAACCCTGGCCTCATGGATCCTGGAAGACGGGCTGAAAGTAAAGCTAAGCCTCCAGCTCCATAAAATGCTCAACCTCCGCTAATCAGATGAATCACCTTCACGTCCGCCCCTTCGGGGATGGGAGTGAGGGCATAATCCTTGCGGGCGATCAATTCACCGTTTATCTTCACCACCAGCATGCGGAAGGTGTAATTCATCATATTCAGCGCGTCCTGCACCGTCATGCCTTCCTGCCAGGGGCGTTTGTGTCCGTTTATCGTAAGCTCTTTAGGCATACTAATCTCTCCAGAGCCAGGTTTGCCTGCTGTGCTGCAACAATCATCACTCGCGTGGAGATCGGGGCAATTCCCGGGCTCAGTTCCGAAGTCTGATCTCCTACGATGAAGAGCTTCCCGGTTTGCGCGATTCTAATGTCCTCGCCTCGTCCATAACCGGCCAGACCGGAGGCGCAGATGAGTTCTGTGGCGGGAAAATGCCGGGTGAAACACTCGATCAGCATGGCTTTAGCGCTGGCGGTATCAAAGGCTTCGATCATGATATCCACGCTGTGATATATCCCGGGGATATTCTCTTCATCCAGGCGCAGGTTGTGCATCTCCAGATCAATGTAAGGATTGATCCGATGAATGTTTTGCTCCAGGGCATCCACTTTTGCCAGGCCCACCTGATCCAGGTTGAAAGCCTGCCGGTTCAGATTTGAGACCGTTACCTGGTCATAATCGCTCACGATCAGCTTGCCCACTCCAGCGCGGGCTAACAGCATGGCGATATTCGAGCCCAAACCCCCGGCTCCGGCGATGCCGACTATGGCTTCCTGCCACAAGGGAAAAGCTTTGGGATCTCTCTCGCAAAAGAATTCCTGATGAGTCATGGCCGGATGTGGATGCGAATGTCTTTGCTGGTATCGGTATCTTTCAGGTTCTTCAGGACCGCCAGGATGGTATCCTTCAAAATGTCCTGCACAAAGGGAACGATGGCGATCTGCCGCCCCCCTACCTCGAGAGTGATGCTATGCTGGGAATCCATCACGCATTCATCGCGCCGGCGACGGCCTTGCACGATGTCCATCGCCATCTGTTTACAAGTACTGCCACAGCGGCTGCAGCATTCTGGATCAGCCATGGGCAAAACCTCATAGACTTTATCCAGGACAAGGCTGCTTAGTTCCTCTATATCGCGTTGCGCGTTGTAAATCCGCAGCTTGCTATGGCTTCTGACAGCATCTGAGATTACTCCGGCACAGGCTATGGTGCTGTCGTCGATCAATTCATCCAGTTCCGCGATCTGGGCGGCACAGACAATCTTGGGTAATGCGGCGTCTTTCATGCCTTCCACGATCAGGAAATCGGCATCCATTTTGGGCAGAATCTCTTCCAGGGGCAGGGGTTTGGGATAGATCATGGCGCTGTCAAACAGTCCGCGGGCGAAGGTTTGAACGCTGCCGGCCGCAATATGCAGGGCGCTGTTCTTCCCTTCTATGTCTGCTCGATACTTCTCGCTGTGGATATCCTTGATGGTGGCTACGCGCAGACCTTTGGCGGTAAGGGATTCCACCAATGCCGTCACCACGGATGTCTTGCCTGTGTGATGGTAACCGATCACGGCCAGAGCTTTCATCCAACCTCCTCAGGCATGATGAGAATCACCACTGTAGCGCTCATGCCTTCGCCGCAGCCGGATATTCCCAAGCCTTCCTCTGTGGTGGCTTTGATCGATATCTGGTCCACTGCGCAGTCCATATCCTCCGCCAGGTGATCGCGCATGGCATCGATGTGCCCGGCTAGTTTGGGCGCGGCGGCGCAAATGGTGGCATCCAGATTGGCCAGAGTGTAGTTACGTTCACGTACCATGGCGTAACACTTACGCAGCAGGATGCGGGAATCGATATCCTTGAAAGTGGGATCACTATCGGCAAAATGCCGTCCGATATCGCCCAGAGCCAGAGCTCCAAGCAAAGCGTCACAAATACTGTGGATCAGGACATCCGCGTCTGAATGCCCCAAGAGCCCTTTGTCAAAGGGAATCTCCACTCCTCCCAGGATCAGTTTACGATCCGGAACCATGCGGTGAACATCATATCCAAAGCCTATGCGCATGGGATCAATCCACCGTGATAGATTTGGAGACGTTCTTGGGTACGTCCGGATGTACGCCGTGATCTTTCACGCCCAGCAGATCGAGCTTCTTCATCTTGCGGATGCTCATTCTGAGGGCAAGCAACTGTAATACGATGGTAGCACTGAAGCAGGTCATCAGGCTATCCCCCGTTTTGGGCAGCATGATGTATGACCAGCCGTAATAGGCTCCTTCATTGGGATTCAGGGATGTATTCTTCAGCAGGTTATCATTCTCTTCGGCGATCACGTAAGTATTGGCACCGCGTATCTTATGTGTGTTGATCTGTGAAATGGTGAGATTCACATCGCGGGGGTCAGGGCCGGTGACGTAGATGAG
>JAVEYV010000172.1:0-5243 GCA_034003305.1 Spirochaetia bacterium
CCCGCTAAAGCGGGCAGCCCCTTCGACATAAGCACTATAGCTTTATCCTCTAAAGCAAAGTACCGGGCTTCTCGCCGCGGCCACCTCATCAAGTCGGCCTACGGGGGTTGTCGTGGGTGCGGCGTGAAGCAGTTCGGGATTGGTCTTTGCTTCAGCGGCAATGGACAGCATGGCATCCACAAAGCCATCCAGGGTTTTCTTGCTTTCGGTCTCGGTCGGCTCTATCATCAGCGCCTCGGGCACAATCAGGGGGAAGTAGATGGTGGGCGGATGAAAGCCGTAATCGATAAGACGCTTGGCGATATCCAGGGTGCGGATTCCGGGAGCCACATCTCCCATGGCTACGAACTCGTGCATACAGGGCCTTGTGTACTTGAGCTTGTAGGTCTTCTCCAGCCTTGCCCTGAGGTAATTAGCGTTGAGGACAGAGTTTTCCGCTATTCGGCGAAGGCCCTCGGCTCCCTGCATCCTGACGTAGCAGTACGCGCGGACCAGGACGCCAAAATTGCCGTAGAAGGCTTTTAACCTGCCAATGCTTTTCTCGGGCATTGCCAGCTCGTATTTTCCCGCCCTTTTTCGTGCAACCGGACCGGGAAGAAAGGGGGCCAGCTCTTTGACCGCCGCCACCATTCCAGCGCCTGGCCCTCCTCCTCCATGGGGTGTGGAGAAGGTCTTGTGCAGATTGAAATGCATGACATCGATGCCGCTCTTGCCGGGCTGAAAGACCCCGGTGAGGGCGTTCATGTTAGCCCCGTCTCCGTATACCAGACCGCCGGCCTCGTGCACCATCGCGGCTATCTTCGTGATGTTACGCTCGAAGAGTCCGAGGGTGTTGGGATTAGTGATCATGATGCCGGCGACAGTATCGTCCAAGGCTGCCTCGAGCGCTTTGATGTCAATATTGCCATCCTTGCCCGAGGGGATGGTCTGGGTGCTGAAACCGGCCATTGTGCACGAGGCCGGATTTGTGCCGTGGGCAGAATCGGGAATGAGCATTTTTATACGCTGCCCCTGCCCCCTGGCCTTGAGACAGTCACGGATCATAAGCACGCCGGCCAACTCCCCATGGGCTCCCGCCGCAGGCTGGAGGGAGACGGCGGAAAAACCGCCGATCTCGGCCAGATTTTCCTGCAGCTTGCAGAGCAGCTCCAGGGCACCCTGAGCGGCCGAATCCCCGGCCAGGGGATGGATGTTCTTCCAGCCCGGTTCGGCGGCCGCGGCTTCGTTGGCCTTGGGATTGTATTTCATCGTACAGGATCCCAGGGGATAGAAGTGTGTATCGATGGAGTAGTTCTTCTGAGAGAGCCTGGTAAAGTGCCGCACCACCGTAAGCTCATCGAGCTCGGGCAGATCGAAACCGGAACGGACAAGATCCTTCGGCAGCGTGGCCGGAGGAACATCGGAGACCGGCAGGGAACAGCCGACCAACCCTGGACGCGAAAGCTCGAATACAAGAGGTTCTGGGCTCAGATTCATAGTACAGCCTCCTTGAGCGCCGCGGCCAGCCTGTCGATTTCAGCCTTGCTGTTCATCTCGGTGACACAGACGAGAAGCTCCTTTTCCCTTGCCGAATCATACCGCGACAAGGCGAGCCCGGGCATGATTTTCCTTTTGGCGAGCCTGTCCACAATACGCTGAGCCGGAACGGGGGTGGAGACCAGGAATTCCTTGAAGAAGCTCTGGTTCTTTACCCGGAAGCCTTCAAGGCCGTTTATGAGCGAGGCTGCGTAGTGAGCCTTGTCGTAACACAGGGAAGCGACCTGTTTCATGCCGCCAGCGCCCAGGGCTGCCATATAGATACAGGACTGAAGCATCACAAGCCCCTGGTTGGAACAGATATTGGATACCGCCTTCTCCCTGCGGATATGCTGTTCCCGGGCGGTAAGGGTGAGCACGAAACCCCTGCGGCCGTCATGGTCCTTGGCTTCTCCCACGATGCGCCCGGGCATCCTGCGCATGAGTTTTTCCGTCGCCCCCATCATGCCCAGCCCCGGGCCGCCGAAATTCATGGCATTGCCCAGGCTCTGGCCTTCGGCGACCACGATATCAGCGCCCTGGGCGCCGGGACTCTCGAGAATCGCGCACATCAACGGGTCGGCGTGGACAATGAAAAGAGCACCAGCGTCGTGGGCCAGCTTGGCAGCCGCCTTGAGCCCATGGAGTTCACCGGAAAAGCAGGGATACCCCGCGATGAGGCAGGCGCAACGCGTATCCACCTTGGCGCTTTCGGGAATTCCCTGGTATTCAACGATTTCCACATCGAAGGAAGAAAAATAGGTCTTGAGCACTGCCTTGTATTCGGGATGCAGATCCTCGGGCAAAAGGATTTTTCTGCGTTCCTCGTCCAGCTTCCAGGCCATAAGCGCCGCCTCGGCCAGGGCAGTCGCTCCGTCGTAATGCGAAGCGTTGACCACCGAAACCCCGAAAAGGCGGGCGGCCATGCTTTGGTACTCGAAAATCGCCTGCAGGGTCCCCTGGGAAACCTCGGGCTGATAGGGAGTATAGGCGGTGAGAAACTCGCCCCGAGAGGCAAGGGCCGGGACCAGGGCCGGAATAAAATGATTATAGATTCCGGCTCCCAAAAACCAGGAAAGCTTATCGGCTCCCTGATTTTTCGCCGCCATGGCCCCGATCTCTCTGAGAACTTCCTGCTCCGAGAGAGCCGGAGGAAGCTTGAGTTTGGGAAAACGCTTCCGGGCTGGAACGTCGGCAAAAAGTTCTTCGACACTCTTCTTCCCTATCGCTTCGAGCATTTCCTTCCGGTCTGATTCCGCATTGGGAATAAAGGGCACGGTTTATTCCTCCCCCACCAGGGAAGCATAGGCCTTGGCATCCAGGAGAGCCTCCAGATCCTTTGCGCTGTCGGGTTTTATCTTGATCATCCAGCCGCCTGAGTAGGGCTCGCGGTTGACCAGGGCAGGATCGGCCTGTAAAGCCTCGTTGACTGAGGCGATGCTGCCGCTGAGCGGCATGTACAGATCGCTGGCAGCCTTGACCGATTCGATAGTGCCGAAAACCTGACCTTTTTCCAGTTTCTTACCGGCTTCCTTCAGCTCGACGAACACGATATCGCCCAGCTCATCCTGGGCATGATCCGAAATTCCTACCACGACAAGATCGCCTTCCAGTCTCGCAAACTCGTGGGATTGGGCATACCTCGCCTTTACATCGACGCTCATGGATTTCTCCTTTTAAAAAGTAATCACCGCCGATAGGCGGGTATATAAAGAGGCCGCTTAACGACCACCGCATCCTTGGGCTGGCCGCGGATGATAACCTTAAGAGCAGTGCCCGGCGCGGTCAGAGAAGGTTCCACAAAGGCATTGGCGGCATATTTTTTTACGCTCGGACAAAACATTCCGGCGACACAGCGGCCCACAAGCCTGCCCTGGGGGTTAGCGACCTCATAGCCTTCCCTGGGCACGCCGCCTGATACCTCAAGACCGACAAGTTTTCGAGCAGGCCCATGGAGGGCAACAGCCTCCAGGGCAGCCTTGCCGACGAAATCCTTCGTAAAATCGCAGGCCCATTTAAAGCCGGCCTCCAGGGCGTTGATCGATGGACTGATCTCATGGCCATGCAGCGGCATTCCCGCCTCAAAACGCAGACTGTCTCTGGCAGCAAGCCCAATAGCCTTAGTCTCGATTCCAAGGCCGCTTCCTTTGTTTAAAAGAAATTCCCAGAGGAAGGTCGCCTTATCTGCAGGAAAGAACAGCTCTCCCCCATCCTCTCCCGTGTACCCCGTCCGCCCGAAGAGAATCGGGACTCCCCCGATCACGGTCTTGCACCAGCCAAAGCGCTCGGTAGCGGATACCGGTACGGTGGCCGCCGCATCGAGCAGCTCGATGGCTTTGGGGCCTTGGACCGCTATCATATAGGTGTCGTCGGATCTGTCGTCGATAGTGACACCTGCGGAGGCCTTGGATTTAAACCAGGCCAGGTCGGTTTCGCGGTTGGAAGCGTTGACAACGATCCACCAGGAATCGGGCAGACGATAGACGAAGAGATCATCCAACACGCAGCCCTCTTGGTTCAGCAGAAGGGAGTAACGGGACATGGGCACCCTGAGATCGGAGATTCTGGCGCTCACCATCCGCGAGACAAAGGACTCGGCGGCAGGGCCCGAGATCTCGAACTGCCCCATATGGTCGATATCGAAGAGCCCGACTGATCGCCGGGTAATCCCATGCTCCTCGAGGGCTCCCGTGGGATAAGAGATCGGCATATCGTAGCCTGCAAAGGGAGCCATCTTCGCTCCATGTTCGATATGCCAATCGTGCAGCGCTGTCGTGTGCGTAATGGCCTCCTGGGAAGGGGATTGGGAACCGCTCAATTATAGCACCGCATTAAAATATCCGCAACGAATCCCGTATCCGGGAGGCGCCAGTAGCCCTGAGCGGGGCGGCTTCGGCATGGTGAGCGACCGGACGCTACTGATCCCTCGGTATTACAGCGAAGCCCTGGAAAGAGGCTTCCCGATAAAGACACCCTCGCCTCCCAGGAAGTCTTTTTTCTGACCCTCGATGATGATCTGCACATCGTGTACCGAAGAAAAGGATGTGGCGGTGAATACAATCTGCCTGAGCTGGGCGAGAAAGCCTTCAGTTCCATAGTGGTTATACATAAAGGCTTCGCTGAGGTCGATAAATGCCGTGTTTCCCTGCATCACGATTCCCAGAAGCTTGGTCCCTCTGGGAATGAGGGATACGAGGCCGCTGCGGATCTCTCCCTCGCTGGGGCCTCTGAGCAGGGCTTCGATTGCGTCGGTGAGGGGAGAATCGCTGAGCGGTATGCGTCGCTTCACCTCATGGCGTGAAATCTGCCCGTCTTCCCCGATTCGGACAAAATACAGGCTGCTCTGCCGTACCGCTGCTTGCTCCGATTCCCCGCCCTCCGCGGGTTGATCCTTCGAGAGAGGAGTGGCAGGGCTCCCCTTGTTTTCGCTTGTCGCGACAGGCAAACCTTTGTCCTTTTCGGCGGGAGACTGGTCAGAACTCTTTGAATCCTTGGTTTTTCTGAGCGTAGTGCTCGTTATGCCCGTCGTCGGGACAGGTTCTTCGTTCTGTTTGGCGTTATTTTCTCGTACCAGGTCGAAGAACTCAGTCTTATCCAAAATCTTTTTTATGTCAGGGAGTTTTACAAGAAAAACAATAGCGAGAATGATCAGGCCGACAAGAAGAATGAGGCAGCCGGGATTTCCGCTGGAGCTCTTTTTTCGCTTTTTTTTGGGAGCCATAATTAAA
>JAVEYV010000173.1:0-5179 GCA_034003305.1 Spirochaetia bacterium
GTCTGAAGTATTCAAAGGGAACCGATCACCGGACCCGGGAGTCCTCGACCCTAAAGGGAATACTGTTTCATCTTCCTGTAGAGTGTGTTCCTGCTGATACCCAGCATCTTCGCACAAGCGGATATGTTGCCTTCGGATTCTTTGAGTGCTTTGGAAACTTCAATTTTCTCCAGGCTTTCCAGATCCATCACTCTCGGCGCAGGTTCTGCCTTGGGCCGGCTTTTTTCCAGAAGCCTTCCCTGGATACTCGTAAAGATATAGTCCGGCAGTTCGCGCATGGTGATGCGGTTATTCTTCGATATAAGAATTGCCCGCTCGATGACATTCTCCAGCTCTCGAACATTGCCGGGCCAGAGGTACTCCTGGAAAGCAGAGACCACAGCCTTATCCACCTCGGGAATAACCTTGCCGTGATGCAGCGCGTTCTTGGTAACAAAATGAGAGACCAGAATTGGTATATCGTCCAATCTCTCCCGCAAGGGAGGCGGCTGTATTCGAAGCACGTTGAGCCGATAATACAAATCTTCCCTGAAATTGCCCTTTTGTATCTCGTCTCTGAGCTTCTTGTTGGTCGATGCAATAACCCTGGTATCGACAGTTATCATCTTATCACCGCCGATCCGGGTAAAGCTGAGGTCCTGAAGAACCCGCAGGAGCTTAGCCTGCATATCCTGGGGCATCTCACCTATCTCGTCCAGAACGATGGTCCCTCCGTCAGCCTGTTCAAACTTGCCCTGATACCCCTCTTTCCTGGCTCCGGTAAAGGACCCCGATTCGTAACCGAACAGTTCGCTCTCAATGAGGGAATGGGGGAGACTGGAGCAGTTGACGATAACCAGAGGCCCCGGAGCCCTGACGCTGGCCTGATGGATGGCATGGGCGAACATTTCCTTGCCCGTCCCGCTCTCTCCTTCGATGAGAACTGGCGCATCGCTCTGGGCCGCCACTCTCGAGAGATTGATCGCCTCCAGAAACACGGGCTGATTTCCGATGATATCAGGAAAGGAGTATTTCGCCTTAGCCTTGGAAGCCTTGGGATGGAGCCTCTGCATGGTCTCCACCAGCCTGAAGGTGTCAATGACGCCGATAAGGCGGGACTGCTTGTCCTTGAGGACGATGGCCGATTTGATAAAGCGCAGTCTGCCCCGGCTGGGGCTTTGAATAAGTACTTCTTTCTCCAGATATCCGCGGCCGCTCTCAAGGACATCGAGGATGACTGGGCGAAAATCGACGATTTTTGTTACATGCTTTCCTTTTGCCTGGGCTTGGTCCTGCCCAAGGATTTGGGCTCCAACCTTGTTGATGTGTACAACCACGCCTTTTTTATCAAGAACCAGAACACCGGTGGAAACCGATTCGATCAAGGCTTTGATGATGGGATTGGTGCTAAAGGCAAGGATGCCATCCGCGTCGATACGCTCGCTGTCGTTTTCCGTATCGATGGTCAATGTGCTATCTAGCCAGGGAATCATCCACTGCCTCACTTCTGAACATTTTCGGTATTCTAGTGTCATATTTTGGAACAGTCAAATAAAAAACGCCGCCGCATGAAGGAAAAGCCGAGGATTCTGAAACGATAGCGTAGAAAAGATCCCTTGCGGTCAAACGGCGGAAGAGCGTTTACACCCTTGTCTAGAGGGGTAAAACGATTTTTTTCAGAGCGGTTGCAGTCTTAGGCTGTATATCTTTCGTTAGGCATGATTATTGCAAGACAATAATGGGAGGAATCTATGCCGTTTCAAAAACGAGAATTCCCTGATAAATTCGCGGCACTGAGCAAGGAAGACAAGATTGGTCTCTTGCGAACAATGGTGAGAATCCGCGCTTTCGAGTCAAGGGTTGAGGAACTCTTTCTCAACAGGAGAATCCCCGGCTTCGTGCACCTGTACATAGGCGAGGAAGCCATCGCATCAGGGGTTATGGCCAATCTGACCAGGAAGGATTGGATAACATCCACCCATAGGGGACATGGCCATGCCATCGCCAAGGGTGCGAAGATCGACCGGATGATGGCCGAGCTCTTCGGCAAGACAACCGGTTACTGCAAGGGCAAGGGTGGCTCCATGCATATCGCCGATTTCTCAGTGGGCATGCTGGGAGCCAATGGCGTCGTAGGCGGCGGCTATAACATCGCCGTGGGCGCCGGAATGTCATCCATGATAAAGAAAACCGACCAGGTGGCTGTCTGTTTCTTTGGCGACGGCGCATCCAACCGCGGCACCTTTCATGAGGCCATGAACATCGCCTCGGTATGGAAATTGCCGGTTATCTTCGTCAATGAGAATAACCAATGGGCTTCCACAACGCCCACATCCTTCGCCACCTCGGCGGCTCGCATTGCGGACAGAGCCAAGGGCTATGGCATGGAAGGCTACACCGTGGACGGCAACAACGTTATCGAGGTGTACAACGCCGCGGCAGCATTGGTAGAGGCCGCCAGGAAGGGCAAGGGTCCGGCCTTGCTGGAGTGCCTGACCTATAGAATCAAGGGTCACTATGTGGGCGATCCGGAAAAATACCGAACCAAGGAAGAGGTGCAGAAGCACTTTACCGAGAACAATCCGATCACCCGGTATGCGGACTGGCTTAAAAGCAAGGGTTTGATCGACGATGCTGTCTTCTCCGCCATGAATGCAGAGGCGGAACGGGAGGTTGCCGAGGGCGAGAAGTTTGCCGAGGATAGCCCCCTGCCCGAGAAGGAGGATGCCTACAACGACCTCTTCTCCTTCTCTCCCAGCGAATTCCCGGAGGTGGTCAAATGAAGACAATAACTTTTTCCCAGGCCACGCTCGAGGCTATGCGCGAAGAGATGCAGCGTGATCCCACGGTCTTCGTC
Organism: Spirochaetia bacterium; assembly: GCA_034003305.1. Taxonomy (GTDB): domain Bacteria; phylum Spirochaetota; class Spirochaetia; order Treponematales; family Rectinemataceae; genus UBA2256. Next base: position 2,837 of record JAVEYV010000173.1, read on the forward strand.
TACGGCGAGGATATTGTCCGGCAGGGCGGTATCTTCGGCCAGTTCAAAGGTCTGCCGGAGGAGTTTCCCGGCAGGGTGCGGGATGTACCCATAAGCGAGACTATGATAGTCGGCGCGGCGCTGGGCGCGGCGCTCACCGGCACCAGACCTGTGGCCGACATGCACTTTGCCGACTTTATCGGCGTAGCTTTTGACGAGATTGCCAACCAGATTGCCAAGAACCGTTATATGTTCGGCGGCCAGGCTAATATCCCACTCGTCATCAGAGCCCCGGACGGAATTATAAATTCCGCCGCGGCACAGCACAGCCAGAGTGTCGAAGGCTGGATACAGAACATTCCCGGTCTCATCATCGTGGCCCCTTCCAGCGCGGCCACGGCCAAGGGACTGCTCAAATCATCCATCCGCCAGAACGACCCTGTGATCTTCTTTGAGCACAAGGTGCTGTATCCCCAGAAGGGGCCTGTTCCTGAAGAAGAGTACCTGACCCCCATCGGCAAGGCCGAGGTAAGGAAGCCGGGAAAGGATGTCACCATCGTGACCTATTCGATCATGGTGCAGAAGTGCGAAGAGGCGGCCATGGAGCTGGAGAAGGAGGGGATTTCGGTGGAGGTGATCGACCTTCTGACCCTGAAGCCTCTGGATATGCAAACGGTGGTCGATTCGGTAAAGAAAACCCATCGCTGCGTTATAGTGCACGAAGCTGTTGTTACCGGCGGGCTGGGCGCTGAAATCGCCTCCCAGGTTCAGGAAAAGGCCTTCTTCTATCTGGATGCCCCTGTACTGAGAGTGGGCGCCAAGAACCTGCCTATAGCCTTCAGCTCGGTACTTGAGAAGTTTATCGCCGCCAACCAGGATGATATTAAGAAGGCGGTGCGTTCGGTTCTCTACAGGGAGGGCTAAGCGATGGCGTTGAATATTCAAATGCCCCAGCTCGGCCTGACTATGAAGGAAGGGCTCATCGCCGAGTGGAAGAAGAAACTGGGAGATCCTGTCGCCAAGGGAGACGTTATCTTCTCGGTGGAAAACGACAAGGCCACCGTGGATGTGGAAGCCCAGGGAAGCGGTCTGCTAGCGGCTGTCTATGTCGATGAGATGGTGACAGTGCCGGTGGGCACCGTAGTGGGCGTTATCGCCGAGGCGGGGGAGAAAATCGAGGCAGAAGCCGCGAAGGCTCCGGCGGGAAAGACAGAAGCCGCTGCAGTAAAAGCACCCGCAGCCGCTCCGTCTGCCGCTGCCCCGGCTAAGGCAGCCGCGCCCGAAGCAAAACCTGCTGCTGTTTCAGCATCCGCAACCCCGGCAAAACCTGCACAGGTCAATCATAAGCCGCCCCAAGCCGACGGCTTCGTACTTGCATCGCCCCTGGCGCGGCAAACCGCGGACGTACTCGGAATAAACCTGGCGGAAGTTCGGGGCACAGGGCCTCAAGGCGCCGTGATAGGAAGGGATTTACCCCGGGCCGAACTGGGTTCGATGCCGATCTATGAAAAAGCGAGAGCCCCTGAAAAGGCAGCTCCTCAAGACCTACAGCCGGCCGCTGAAGGAGACCGGGTAATCAAGCTTTCGAAGATTCAGATGATCTCCGCCGAGCGACTGGCCGAGAGCTGGAGAACTATTCCCCAGTTCACCCTCTACGACGAAGCGGACGCCGAGGCGATCCTCGAACTTGCCGCAGAGTTCAAGCAAAAGGGAGAACCCGTATCGCTCACGGTGATTCTTGCCAAGCTCTTAGCCCATGCGGTTGCCGCGCACCCCCTGGTGAACGGCTCCTGGCTGGGCGACGGCAGGGTGATGAGCTACTCCAAGGTGAACGTCAATATCGCCATGGATACTCCGGAAGGGCTCGTGGTTCCCGTGCTTAAGGACTGCGGAGGCAGGGGCTTCAAGGCCTTGGGCGCCGACATGAAGGCACTTGCGGAAAAAGCAAAATCCAAGAGCCTGAGCCCGTCGGACTACGAAGGGGGAACCATAACTCTGTCCAACCTTGGCATGTTCGGCATCAAGCGCTTCCGGGCTATCGTAAACCCGCCGCAGACTGCAATTCTCGCGGTGGGAGCCATAAGCGACAGACTGGTGCCCGGCGAAGAAGAATTGGAAACCTATAGGGCTATCGAGTACAGCATTACCGCCGACCACCGAGCCGTGGACGGTGCGCATGCGGCTCGCTTTATGGCTACCTTGAAATCCCTGATAGAGGACCCCTTCCTGCTGCTTATTTAGTTCCTCGAACCTTGTTGGTAAAGAGGTCGTCCAGGATACCTGGGCGACCTCTTTCTTTTCTTTTTACTATTACATGTCTTTACATCAGCGCATACCCAGGAAGATAATCCCGCTTCCTCGATA
>JAVEYV010000174.1:0-5168 GCA_034003305.1 Spirochaetia bacterium
CGCAGTCCTGGTGAGCATGGTGGGCCAATCCATGCCCGTCTTTTGGATAGCCCTCCTCCTTATCTTCGTCTTCGGCGTGATGATCCCCATCCTGCCGCCCTCGGGCTACGGTACCCTTGCCCATCTTGTCCTTCCCAGCATATCCATCGCCATCTTCCTTTTGGCGGGCATAGTGAGGGTAACCAGGGCGAGCATGCTGGAGGTTCTTCAGCAGCCCTTCGTGACGGTAGTCAGGTCCAAGGGCCTGGAGGAACGCCTTGTCCTGTTCAAGCATGTTCTAAGGAACGCTTCTATTCCGGTGCTGACACAGCTGACCCTGCAGATGCGCTTTGTCATAGGAGGATCGGTGGTCGTGGAATCCGTTTTCGGCTGGCCTGGAATCGGTCAGTTATTGGCCCAGGCTGCCTACGGGCGAGACTATCCAGTGGTCATCGCCGCCACCTTCTTCATCGCCCTCTTCATCCTGGCTTTCAGCATGGTGCTCGACCTGGCCTACAGCCTGGTCGATCCGCGTATACGAATATGGCATTGATCGACGCAAAGCCGACCGCCTCGCCGAAGCAGCGGCGGTACTTCGCTACCCTCCTGCGGCATCCCCTCGCGCTGGCCGCCCACGTGGTGCTGGCGCTTGCCGTCATCGCGGCGGTTTTTACCTCGGTCTACCCCGTGGATCCCCTCAAGCAGAACCTCATGAGCTCACTTATGCCGCCTAGCCTGAAGATCGATACCTTCCCCGGAAGCCAGTCAGCCATGCCCGCCCTCATGGGCACCGACGCCCTGGGCCGGGACCTGGCTGCCCGGATCATTCTGGCTGTCCGCATATCGCTGTCGGTATCCTTCCTGGCCGTGCTTATCGCAACGGTGGTGGGGGTCTTCCTCGGCCTTATCGCCGGCTATGTCGGCGGCGTGCTGGACAGCGTCATCATGCGGATAGTGGACGCCCTCCTCTCCCTGCCCTTCGTCGTCCTGGCGATAGCGGTCGTGGCGGCCATCGGTCCTGGTCTTATGAACGTTGCCCTGGTCCTCGGCCTCACCGGCTGGGTTACCTTTACCAAGCTGGTACGGGGCGAGGTGCTCAGAATAAAGGAATACAGCTTCATAGAGGCGGCGCACTCCACCGGCTGCAGCGGAAGGAGGATACTCTTCCGCCATATACTCCCCCAGACCAGCGGGCTTATCCTTGTCAACGCGACCCTGACCATGGGGCAGATGATCATATCCGAGGCTACCCTCAGTTTCCTCGGTCTCGGTGTGCCGCCTCCCACCCCCACTCTCGGCGGAATACTGAGCGACGCCCAGCAGACCTTTTTCGCCGCCTGGTGGATCGTGGTCTTTCCCGGCCTCGTGCTCATGGCGATCATCCTAGCCATCAACCTCGCCGGGGATTTCTTGCGGGATTATTACAACCCGGGGCAAGAGGACGCGCGATGAGCGGCACTATGAGCGGCACTATGAGCGGCGCGATGAACGGCACAGCAATCGGCGCGGCGGGCACCACGGCAAACAGCGCGATGAGCGGAATTATAAGCGGCGCGGCAAGCGATACAGCCTGCGCCGCGGCAAAGAAGCCCCTTCTCGAGGTGCGGAACCTGCGGACCGTCATCGATACTACCCACGGGACCTTTCCCGCCGTGGACGATGTAAGCTTTACCCTGGAGAGCGGGGCAGTTCTCGGTATCGTGGGCGAGTCCGGCTCGGGCAAGTCCATGCTCGCCTTGAGCCTTCTGGGACTTCTGCCCGGGAAGGTCCGCATCGAATCGGGCGAAGCGCTCCTGGACGGCAGAAACCTCTGCGCGCTTTCGGTGCGCGAATTGCGGGGCGTTCGCGGGCGTCGCATAGGCATGATCTTCCAGGAACCGCTCACATCCTTCGATCCCCTTTACACCATAGGGGATCAGATAGCGGAGAGCCTCCGACGGCACTCGGGGCTCGGACCCAAGCAGGCCAGGACGCGGGCGGTGGAACTGCTTGCCACTGTGGGCATTCCGCGGCCCGATCTGGCGTATGACGAATATCCCTTTCAGTTCTCAGGCGGGATGAGGCAGCGCGCGATGATAGCCATGGCCCTGGCTCCGGATCCCGAGCTGCTCATAGCCGACGAGCCGACCACGGCCCTGGATGTGACCATCCAGGCTCAGATTCTGGAGCTTCTTATAAAGCTCCAACGCGAGCGTGGGATTGCCGTGCTGTTCATCTCGCACAATCTCGGCGTCATTGCCGAGATCGCCGACGAAGTCATGGTGATGTACGGCGGGCAGGTCATGGAGTGCACCGATGTGGAGCGGCTTTTCGACATGCCCGCCCATCCTTACACCAAGTCCCTGCTGGAGGCGCGGCCTGCGCTGGACAAGGGCCGTTCGAGGCTCCGGGCCATACCGGGGCAGGTCCCTTCTCTGGAATCCCGCCCAGCGGGCTGTCCCTTCCATCCTCGATGCGACCGCGCCCTGGATATCTGTACGCACACTCGGCCGGCCAGGTCCTTCCTCGGCCCCGACCAGGAAGTCGCCTGCTGGCTCCATGGAGAGAAATCATGAGTCCGGCGCTGGTGGAGATAGAGAATCTGCGGACATACTTTCACGGCCGCCGCCAATTCTTGGGGGAGAAAAAACCCGACATCCGCGCTGTGGACGGTGTCAGCTTCTCGATAGCGGCCGGAGAAAACTACGCCCTCGTGGGGGAGTCGGGCTGCGGCAAGTCCACGACAGGACGCTCCATTCTCCGCCTCGTCCAGCCCACGAGCGGAACGATACGTTTCGCCGGCCGCGACGTGATGGCCGCCACCAGCCTCGAACTGCGCAGGCTGAGGCGCGAGATGCAGATGATCTTCCAGGACCCCTACAGTTCGCTGAACCCCCGCATGCGCGTCCAGGACATAGTCGCCGAGCCCCTGATAGTCCACCGCCTGGCCTCCGGGCCGGAGGCTGCGGCCCAGGCCCGGAAGATTCTCGATCGCTGCGGGATCCCCGAAGGCTCGGCGCGACGCTTCCCCAACGAGTTCTCGGGCGGGCAGCGTCAGAGGGTTGTCATAGCGAGGGCGCTGGTGACAAAGCCCCGCTTTATCGTGGCCGACGAACCGGTGAGCGCCTTGGACGTAAGCATCCAAGCCCAGATCCTGAATCTCCTCCAGGACCTCCAGGCCGAGTACTCCCTCACCTACCTCTTCATCTCTCACGACCTGACGGTCGTGCGCACCGTGACCGACCGGGTAGCGGTGATGTACCTGGGCAAGCTCGTCGAGGAGGCCGATACGGCGCGATTTTTTGCCGGACCATTGCATCCCTACTCCCAGGCCCTGCTTTCGTCGGTTCCCCGGGACCATCCCAGGAGGGAAACGGCCAGGATTATCCTTTCGGGAAGCCTGCCTTCGGCGTCAAACCCGCCCCAAGGATGCAGGTTCCACACTCGCTGCCCCGTGGTGGGGGTAAACTGTCATGTCGATGAACCGGGATTGGTCGAAGTGTCGCCTGGACACCGCGTCGCCTGTCATCGTGCTGCAAAGGCGCAGGACTTTGACCGGCACGGCCTGGTCCGGGACAGGCAGTAAAGCGAAGAAAAGGTGGTGCAGCATGAATTCTATGAATCATCTGAGAGGCAAGACAATCCTGGCGAACGGCTTCCACATGCCGCGCCGCGAAGCCGTCGATGTGTTCACCGACGCGCTCATCACGGTCGATCAGGACGGCAAGATCGAATCCCTTCTCCAGCCTGGCGCTCCCGGTTACGACGCCACGCGGCAGGCAGCCCAGAAAGGCGGAAACCTGCTCAGGCTTCCCGAGGGGAGCTACCTTCTGCCCGGGCTTATCGATTCCCATGTGCACGCCCCCCAGTATCCCCAGCTCGGCCAGGCCTTGGACGTACCCCTTGAGGAATGGCTCTACAAGTACACCTTCCCGCTGGAAGCCCGCTACGCGGACATCGTCTTCGCGCGAAAGGTCTATTCCCTCCTCGTCGACGATCTCATCTCCATAGGCACGACCACAGCCCTCTACTACGCCACGATCCACCAGGACGCCACCAGGATTCTCGCGGACATCTGTCTGGAAAAAGGACAGCGGGCCCTCGTCGGCAAGGTCGCCATGGACCACAGGGAGCAGTGCCCCGACTACTATCGTGACGCCTCCGCTGACGAAGCAATCCGCGGCACCGCCGACCTTTTCGACTATGTGAAATCCAATCCCGACAACGCAGAGGGAAGGATCCTGGCGGTGGTGTCGCCGCGGTTTATCCCCTCCTGCACGGACGCCTCCCTGAAGGGCTTGGGCGCCCTGGCGAGGCAGCTGGGATGCCATGTACAGACGCACTGCTCGGAAGGGGATTGGGAACACCAGTTTGTGATCGATCGATTCGGCATGACGGATACCGAGGCCCTGGACAGTTTTGGCTTTCTGGGCCGAAAGAGCCTGCTCGGCCACGCTCCCCATCTCACTTCAAGAGACATGGACATATTCAAGGCTCGCGGATCGGCGGTCTCCCACTGCCCCTTGTCGAACGCCTACTTCTCCAGCGCCGCCTTCCCCTTGCGCGCCGCTCTCGAGCGGGGCTTGCACGTGGCCTTAGGCACCGACGTCTCGGGCGGGCCCTCCAGCTCCATGTTCGAGGCTATGCGGGAGTCCATCGCCGCTTCCCGCATGCTCGAAACAGGCAACGACGGGCGCTTTCCGCCGGAGGAACGCCGCGGCCGTCCTCAGAGCAGGGTGGATTTCCGCGATGCTTTTTACATCGCCACTACCGGAGGCGGCATCGCCCTGGATCTTCCCATAGGCAACTTCACCCCCGGCTACCACTTCGACGCCATCGCTGTGGACACCAAGGCGTCCGAGGGTTCGATTCGGCTGTGGGACGATCTTGATACGGGTGAAAAAATACTCCAGAAGATCGTCTACACCGCGACCCGGCCCAATATCGCATCGGTATGGGTCGCAGGCAGACAAATCCGCTAATTTCTATATTGCAATAAGTTAGAACGCCCCGTTGGCTTTCTGGACGAGCGCTATTGCGACCAGACCAATGATAAATACGATGGCGACAATCATCGTAATCGTTTTTTCGCGTTTCGATGGCCCCTTGGGCTGCGGCTTGGAAGCCGCTGTGTTTATTTTTTTATCTTCCAAATTATTCCTCCGTTATACAGAAAAATGCTGTGAACAACCGACCTTGCCCAGAAAGGC
>JAVEYV010000175.1:0-5158 GCA_034003305.1 Spirochaetia bacterium
GCGTTGCAGACTATCTCGTGGAGCGCAAATCCTTCGAGCATTTCACGAAAAAGGGTTTTATATTTTTCTTCTGCCTTATGTTTCTCCGATGTGTCGTGAATAAACATACTCGTTCTTTTCTGGCCACTTTTATCGATGAAAATGTTCGATTTGACTTCAGCGGGGAATTTTTCACCATTGGCGCGAAGAAATCGTATCTCGGCCTCGACCGATCCTCTTTTCTCCCTCTCCTTCAAGGCAGGAGCCAGCCTGGGATCAGTCAGGTCGATAAGGCCGGAGCGCCCAACACGCCTGATCTCTTCAAGCGTCCTTCCGAACATCTTGCAGGCCGAAGGATTGGCGTCGAGAATGGTGCCATCGGGTTTGGTAAGAAGGATGGCATCCAGTGAATTGTCGAACAGCGAGCGATACCGCTCCTCGCTTTCTTTGAGGGTTTTCTCGGCGTTCTTCCTTTCGGTGATATCCTGGTTTACCCCAAAGGTACGGACGGTTTTGCCTTCGGCGTCCTTGCTGATAAAAAATCGGACGCTTATATAACCGACACTTCCATCCTCGTAGAGAATTCGATGATCGATTTGCCTTGTAAAATCAGGATCATCGGTTTCAATGGCTTTTCTTGTCTCTTCACTGACCAGGAAGAGGTCATCAGGATGAACGAAGCGCTTGGCGTAGTCGGCGGAGCTCATGGTATAGCCGCCGACCTTCTGCGCTGTTGTATGGAATATCTTGTAGAACTGGTCGTTGAAGGTAAAACGATCGAGGGCTACATCGTATACCCAGTGTCCCAGATGGGCGATTTCCAAGGCCTGGGCGAGCTGTTTTCTGTTTTCCTTTAAAAGTTCGTGGGCTTCCCGGGCTTCTCGACGGGCAGCCGCATCGTGGAGTTCTCTCTCCACGACCAGAGGAAGGCGCTGAAGACGATTTTTCATTACGTAGTTGTTTGCTCCGGCCTTAATTGCCTCAAGGGCAGTCTCTTCGCCGATTGCGCCCGAGACAATGATGAACGGGATGTCCAGCCCTGATTCTTTTAAAATTGCGAGCGCGGAAAGCCCATTGAATTCGGGAAGGGAGTAGTCCGAAAGAAGTATATCCCAGGATTTTCTCTCCAAGGCGCGTCGCATGCCATCGGCGGTTTTCACGCGCTCGAATTCAGATTCCCAGCCTGCTTTCGCTAAGGAATGAATCACCAACTCCGCGTCATCCGGAGAGTCCTCGATATGTAAGATGCGTATCGGTTTTCCCATCACCTTCCCTCGTGCTCCTTTTCCGCGCACCTAGCCCAGATCCGCGGAGGCTTGTCGAGTCCTATTCGAATACTCCTATCCTGGCTACGAGTATAGTAAATATAGCATATATCCGAAACCTGTCAAAACTGATCTTTACATCGCCCCGGGGTTGTTCATCCCATTACTTTACACTATTTTTTCTTATAGATGTAATTAAAAAACGCCTGACAAGTAAAAGTCTCAATCTATAAAAAAATACCATCTTCCATTTTTTAGACATTGGATGTATGTTGTACTACAAGTACCATTAAGGAGAGCATGTTGGCCAAACTGCACAGGGTTAAAACGGATTCACTCCGAACCCAAATATATATTCAGCTCAAGAACCAGCTTCTTAATGGCGCATGGAAGCCGGGAGAGAAGCTGCCTTCGGAAAACCAGCTTTGCGAAACCTTTGGCGTAAGCAGAGTAACGGTGAGGGCGGCGATCCAGCAGCTCGAGATTCTCGGAATGGTCGAGACAAAACACGGGGGTGGAACCTACGCCCTCGAACTTCCCGTGGTAATGACTAACAACAATCTGCAGCCGACAATGCTCTCCAACCGCAATCACGATATCATCACCGTGCTGGAATATAGGAAGATAATCGAAAAAGGCACCATAGGGCTCGCGGTGGAAAAGATCTGCAATAAAGACTTTGAATACCTCGAAGAGACCTATAACACCATGCTGGCAAGCACCAACGACCATGCCCGCTTCGCCCAGGCCGACTTCAGCTTCCATCTCAGAATCGCCGAGATCGCGAACAACCCGATCATCAACAACCTGTACCATTTGATAAACCAGATCATGACGGCGTCCATGGCTGACATCGTAGATCTGCTGGGTTGCGAAATAGGCCTCTATTATCACAGGAAACTCATAGACGCCCTGAAGGCGCGTGACAAGCCGACATGCGAAAGCGAAATGGAAAAGCACATTGACGTGACCATACAGGCCATCCTCAATGAGAGCAAACTCCATCAAGACGTCACGCAGAGTGCAGATCAGCTGGCTAAAAAGCCTCCGTCGACATAAACAATCTGCCCATTCATATAGCTCGACGCGGGAGCCGCGAGGAATACCGCCACCCTGCCTAAATCATTCTCTGGATCGGCCATGCGCTTCATTGGTATCCTTCCCATCGCCCAGGCTCGCTTCTCGGGGTTGGAAAAAAGATTCTTCGTTAATTCGGTTTCCACAAATCCCGGAGCTATGGCGTTTATGTTTATGCCCAATGAGGCCCACTCGACGCACATCGACCGAGTCAATCCGGCTATGCCGCTTTTTGCGGCCGTGTAGGCGATGATATTAGGCACCGCCATCATGCAATTGAGGGAGCCCAAGTTGATGATCCTGCCTCCCCCATTAGCTGCCATATGGGGAATAATGGCTTGGGATATAAAGAAGGTTGCTGAGAGGTGAGTCTCGATTACCCTGGTCCATTCGTCAATGGTGAATTCGAGGGCAGGCTTTCGGACCTGTACACCCGCATTGTTTACAAGAATAGTGACATTACCGGCCATGGAGAGAATTTTTTCCACATCGCCCTTAATCGCCTCTTTTCGTGTTATATCCGAGCAGAAATGCCAAGCCTTTACCCCGTAATCCTTTGCAATACGGCCGGCTGTCTCTTTAGCAAGCTCCGCCTGTATATCCCAGATCACCACATTAGCCCCAGCCTTGGCCATAGATGTGGCGATGGCCATACCGATTCCCCGCCCTCCTCCGGTTATCAACGCTGTCTGTCCTTCCAGCGAGAATGCGCTCTCAAGATACCCCTGCATCTTTCCCTCCAGCATTTGTGCATATTCAAGTGATAGTTGAAAATAAGTTGTAGTACAAGTTTATGAGTACAACTTCATAACCTCCAGTATATCATTCGTTTAAATAGCTAGCAAATAGAATATTATAGATTTTTTCTGTTGACAGATATTAAAACTCATGGAATTGTTACTTGTAGCACAGCATACAATTGGTACAGCTGGGCTCGGAGATTCGGGAGTCGTCGATTCCCGTCGCTGTGGAAAGAATTGGAGGCACTTCAGTGAAGAAATTTTTAGTTTTCCTGCTCGTTTTCGCCGTAGTAGTGTCGGGAGCTTTTGCTCAAGCCAAAAAAGTAAAACCAGACTACACGATCAAATTGGCGTATTACGACGCCGGGACCTGGCCCACTGGCACCGCCGTGGCTCCCCTGCCCGAACACGCCTTCGCGCTTGTATTCAAGAGCGTCGTCGAATCCAATACCAATGGCAAAGTCGCTGTCGAACTTTTCCCCGGCAACGCGCTTGGAGACACAAAAGCCACGATGGAAATGGCCCGGACTGGAAGCATCGAGATGGTTATTACCACCGGCACAGCGGCAAGCCTCTATCCCCAGCTCCAGGTAATTTTCCTTCCTTATGTATTCAAGTCGGATGAAGTCGCCTGGTGGCTTTTCGACAACAGCAAGTTCTGGAAGGACATGGTCGCGGATTTCGAGAAGAAAACCGGAATGATCATGCTCGCCGTCGGGCAAAATGGAACCCGGCATTTCACCAACAGCAAGCGCCCGATCCACGAACCCGCGGACATGAAGGGCCTGAAGTTCCGCGTCATGCAGTCGCCCATCTATGTTAAGATGGTCGAAGCCATGGGCGCTAACGCCATGCCGCTCGCTTCCGGTGAAATCTACACCGCTGCCCAGACCGGCGTTGTCGATGGCCAGGAAAACCCCATCTGGAACATCGCCGCCAACAAGTGGTACGAAGTCCAGAAATACATAACCCTGGACGGCCATACCTGGAGCGAAAACTTCGTACTCATGAACAGCAAGTTCTACAACAAGCTCCCCAAAGAATATCAGCAGGCCATACGAATCGCTTCCTACCACGCCCAGCTGGCGGACAGGGCCGCTGAAAACATGGCGTCCCGCGTTCTCGATTTCGATGTCATCAACAAGAACATGGAAATCTACTCTCCCACCACCGCCGAACTGGACAAGTTCAAGGCTGCCTCGAAGCCTACCTATGACTGGCTCCGCGGAGAGGTGGGGAATAAGGTCGTGGACGACTTCCTCGCCGCTGTCGCCGAAGCCGAGAAGGTGTTCGGATACTGATTTTTAGATAAAATAAAAAGACTTTTACCGGAGCCGGGGGATTTCTTCACCTTGGCTCCGGTTGCCCTTTAGCGTCTTAATCCGGAGGATCGATGAAATATCTCGAAAAGCTGAGCGACTTTCTGGCGAAGCTGGCGATTGTGATCGCCGGGACGCTTTGCGCTGCGATACTCTGCCTCGTTCTCTACGGGGTATTCTTGCGAATCTCAGGGAACGCCTTCTCCATGTCGGAAGAACTATCCCGCTGGGGCATGATCGCTATGACCTTTATTGGGGCGAGCGCAGCCCTGAAGAAAAAGCAACACATCGGTGTAAATATGCTAGTGCAGAGAGTCCCGCTTACCGTCGGCAAGCCCATGGTATTCATCGCCTATATCGTAGCCTTTGCGTTGCTGGGCATAAGCTGCTGGTACAGCCTGGAAGCAGCTATCGCCACCAGCGATATGATGGGCGACATCATTCCAATACCGATGATGTACGTAAAACTATCCTTGCCTCTGGGGATGCTCATGATGCTGGTACACCTTCTTGTCGGATTCCTGCAACTATTCAAGGCCAAGGACATCAACAAAGTCCTGATCGGCTCCTGAGGATCGTTCCATGGTCATAACATTGATTTTCATCGGGGCAATGCTGATTGGGCTCCCCATCGCCTTCGTGCTCGGCTCCACCGCGCTCTATTACTTCATGTTCGTGGGGCACATCCCTCTGGGCATGATAGGCCAGAAGCTCTATAGCGGGGCAGACAACTATATTCTCTTGGCTATACCCTTCTTCATCCTTGCCGGCGAGCTTA
>JAVEYV010000176.1:0-5129 GCA_034003305.1 Spirochaetia bacterium
TGCATCTGCTGTCCCCATTGCCGGGTACTACATCGCCCGAAGACCTGCCCTGGGTCGAAGCCAGCCCGAGCCGCGAATCGCTTTTCTGGGCTTTTAATCCCGATACCTGTCTTTCGGATATCCTTGAAAATGGACCGAAGCTCTCAAGGCCTCTGCCGCAGCCTAGCTCGCTGTCTCGCCTCGACCCGGGGAATTACTATTTTCTGCAGTGGAGAGAAGGCGCTTATGAGACAGTGGAGGATGGTTTGGATGACTTTCTCGGGCAGCTCTGGTGGGAAGGCAAGGCCTGCAAAGGCCCCCTCATTCTCAGGGTATTGAACGAGGAAGGTCGCAGAACATTCCAGGCCTTGCAAGCCCTGGCCTAAAATTATACCAGAATACCGTAGATGCGCCGCACACCGGCGCTGGAGGATTGCTCTTTCTGTACCCTGAATTTACCCAGGCTTCCGGTGCGCTCCACATGGGGACCGCCGCAGACTTCCTTGGAAAAATCCCCCATGGAATACACTTTTACCACAGCCTCGTATTTTTCCCCGAACAGGGCTATGGCTCCCGCAGCCTTGGCATCATCCAGGCTCATCATCTCCATGGTTACCGGAAGGTCGCGGCGTATCTGTTCGTTGATGATTTCTTCAACCTTGGCGATCTCTTCCTTGGTCATGGGCGCTGGGTGCGAAAAGTCAAACCGCACCCGCTCGGCATTGATGTTGCTCCCCTTCTGGGCCACGTGATCCCCGAGGACAATGCGCAGCGCTTTGTGCAGAAGATGCGTCGCCGAATGATACCGCGTCGAGATCTCGGAATGATCGGCCAGGCCGCCCTTAAACATCTGCTCGCTTCCCGCCCGGGACAGCTCCTGATGCTTTTTATACGCCTCGTCGAATTCGCCGCGGTTTACCGATAAACCATTCTCGGCGGCCAGTTCCTCGGTGAGCTCGATGGGGAAGCCATAGGTGTCGTAGAGCTTAAAGGCCAGGCGTCCGGACATGATCCGCTGGGGATTCTTGAGCAGATTGGGAAGCATCTTGGCGAACTCGTGCTCGCCCTTCTGCAGGGTTTCCAGGAATTTTTCTTCCTCCCGCCTAAGCTCGGAGAGAATCCGCTCCCTGTTTTCCACCAGCTCGGGATAGGGAGCTGCGTAGTTATCCACAATGCTGCCAGCCGGTTCTGAAAGAAAGGCTTTCTCGATGCCCAGCTTGCGGCCGTGCCGCAAGGCCCTTCTGATGATCCTCCGAAGCACATAGCCTGCTCCCACATTGGAAGGCAGCACAGCCTTGGGGTCACCGAGAATGAAGGTAGCCGTTCTGGCATGATCCGCGATGATCCTGAAGCTTCGGTCCAGTTCGGGGTCGTTGCCGGAAGCCCCGTAATTCTTGCCCGAAAGCTTTTCAAGACAGCTCAGGATGGGGGTGAAGGCCTCGGTTTCATAGACCGACTTTCGCCCCTGCAGCATGGCCACCGTGCGCTCCAGGCCCATACCGGTATCCACATTCTGTGCTGGCAGGCGGACTAAGGTTTTTTCGTCAACTCTATTGAATTCCATAAAGACGTTGTTCCAGATCTCCATCCAGTTCTTGGGGTCGGAGCCCTTGTTGGAGCCCGCGGGAGGCAGGCCGGAACCGGTCCAGTAGAATATCTCGGTATCCGGACCGCAGGGGCCTGTAGCCCCTGTCGCCCACCAGTTATCCGATGCAGGGAGATAGGCGATCCTATCCTCTGCAAGGCCTAGCTTCCTCCAGGACTGGGCCGAAACCTCATCCCGGGGAGCATTTTCATCTCCCGCGAAGACGGTTACGGAGATCTTGGCCGGATCCAGGGCCAGCCACTGGGGCGAGATGAGGAATTCCCAGGAAAAGGCTATGGATTCTTCCTTGAAATAGTCTCCCAGCGACCAGTTGCCCAGCATTTCAAAAAAAGTAAGGTGACTTTCGTCGCCCACATCCTCGATATCCCCGGTTCGAATGCATTTTTGATAATCCACAAGGCGCTTGCCCGCTGGATGCGGCTCTCCCAGGAGGTAGGGAACAAGAGGATGCATCCCCGCGGTGGTGAACAGAACGGAGGGATCGTTTTCGGGAATCAGGGACTTCCCGCTTATCTCTACATGGGCCTTCGTCTTGAAGTATTCAATGAATTTTCTGCGTAGTTCATGGATTGTGATCATGCGCGGAAGTGTACGGCAGGTCTGGGATTATGGTCAATCATGGGCCCGGCGGAAGAAAGATTGAAACACTTATCTTGAATGATTGTTCATTTATAGTATACTTGGTATAGGGCAGGATACTGGAGGCTGACTATGGAGATTCTTATTACCGGTGGATTCGGGAACGTGGGACGCAGTGCGGTCAAGGCTTGCATCGCAGCCGGACACAGGGTGACGATTTTTGAAAGCCCCCGGGCCATGGCGAAGGCCGATACCGGCTTACGCAAGATGCTGCGCTCTCCCTGGAGGGATTGCCGGGTTGTTTTCGGCGATCTGCGCAGAGCGGGGGATGTCCAAAAAACACTGTCCTCCTTCGAAAAGGGTCCGGACGCTCTCATACACCTGGGAGCCCTCATACCTCCCGCGGCGGACCTGGATGAGAATAAAACCTGGGAGATCAATGTGGGAGGCACAAAAAATCTCATCGACGCCTGCCTTGCCCTGCCTAAGCCGCCCCGATTCGTCCTGGCCTCCAGTATCGCCACCTACGGAGACAGGCTTAAAGACTTCTGGATAAAGATAGGGGATGAGCTGAAGCCTACCGAAGTCTACAGCCGAACCAAGGTCGAATGCGAAAAACTTCTAAAAGCTTCGGGGCTTGAGTACAGCATCCTGCGACTCTCCTATGTGGTCTGGGCAAAGTGGCTCCCCTTCGATCCCATGCTCTTTGCCATGCCCCTGGAAACCCGCATTGAGGTCGTTCATACCGAGGACGCGGGCCGGGCCTTCGCCGCAGCCGCCGAACTGGCCCCCGCCGCAGGCAAAACCCTCAACATCGGCGGCGGCTCACTTTGCCGCAGCTCTTTCAGATCCTTCCTGGACAGAATCTTCCGCTACTACGGCCTGGGAGACTCATCCTTCCTGCCGCTCGAAGCCTTTGCCCAATCCAACTTTCACTGCGGCTGGTACGCCGACTCGGACCAGTCTGAGGAACTTCTGCATTTCAGAAGAAAAACTCTGGAGGATTACTACGAGGAAGTGCGCTGGGAAACCAGGCTCATCGCCCCCTTCGCCGCGATAGCGGCTCCCGCGGTCCGGCGATGGCTTATCAACAAGAGCCCCTACATCAAAGGAAGGACTAAACCTCGGGCAGGGCGCATCCAAGGGTTGCTTCGACTGTCGAGACAAGAAAAGCGATAATCTCGCCGGCCCCTACGCCTATATCGATCCTCCGGCTCAGCCGCAGCGATTCAAGACTGCCTAGAAGCATCACCAGAAGGCCTGCCTCAAGCTCGGGAACCGCGGCCTGGAGATTCGCTCCCTTCTCCTCCATGCACTCGGCGATGATCGAGGCGATGAGCGAAGCCAGAAAGTCCAGCTTTTCCTTAAGCCTGGTCGCGCTGCCGGCCTGCCCGAGCAGTATCGCGATTAGATCCATGTCTTTAAAAAGAGCCGGCAGCGCTCTTCGTATAAGGAAGGCTAGCTTAGCCAGGCCTGCTCCTCTGGAGGCAGGGGATTGACCGAGGCCCTCCTGCAGGTACGAGGAGAACTCACTCCATCCCTCCTCGATGATAACCCCCAAGAGTGCTTCCTTCGAGGGGAAATAGGTATACAGACTGCCTACGGGAATTCCAATAAAGGAAGCCAAGGCGCTCATCGAACTGCGCTCGTAGCCCCTTTCCGCAAAAAGCCGCTTGGCTTTGGCGAGAATGAGCTGTCGCTTATCCGCGTCCTTAGGCCGTGCCATCAGCTCAGTTCCCGCACTTCGAATACTCCTAATTCCTTATTTTTTAGAACCTTATCCCAGGAAAAGACCCTGCCGTTCATGGCGATATAAACTCCTGACGGCAGCAGCTGCACCGCAGAAAAAGCCGTACCGAAATTGAATAAAGCATCGGAGTCCTGAATCTTATAGGGCACCATGGCCCCTGTCAGTACAATAGTCTTGTCGAGCCTCGCCGAACCCAGCAGAGAGGCGGTGGCGGTCATTGTATCGGTGCCGTGAGTGATCACAATCCGCTTTTCGGGCGCGCTCTTGCATGAAACCAACAGGGCCATCCGGTATTCATCCTGCATCTGGAGACTATCGATCAGCTGGTTCATTTCCAGAACCACAGGAACCCTAACCCTCGCCTTGGCGAGAATCTCAGGCATGTGACTTTCCCTGAAGGTAAGCTCGCCACGTATCTCGTCGTAATGTTTGTCGAAGGTCCCGCCGGTAACGATTACCCTGATGCTTTCGTCGTTCATATCTTTGGATTATGGCCGCTTTGCTCAATTTTGTTAAGGGTGACCGCCATCTGCTACAAGGAATTACACTCTGCTTTTTGTACCCCTTGACCATTTCGGGGCATTCCTTGAAAATGACCCTCAGCCTGGAAAACGGTAGGTTTATCCTCCTTTCCCAGGAAGGAGCTGTTTTGCATAACTTAAAGTATATGTTGCTGAGGACCAGGGGAGCGGTGTTTTTAGCCTTGGCTGCGGCCTTAAGCCTTGCAGCCTGTTCTGCCCCGCGCAACAGCAATCTTGAGCTTGAGAGCGAAATCCTGTCGCTCGTAACCAATTCAGAAAAAGTACCAATCAGCATAGAAGATAAAAACGATGTCGATCCGATTGCAATTTACTTTCAACACCCTGACACTAAATCCAGCGTCATCGATTTTTTTGCCTCAATAACCAAATCCCGGGTCATCGCAGTAGCAATTCTGGAAAATTCCGTACAGCAAAAAGTGCCCGCCAGCCTTGCCTTTGCCATAGCCTTTGGAGAAAGCAGATTTGATCCCAGGGCTTTCAATCAGAATCCTGCCAGCGTAGACCGAGGACTTTTTCAGCTCAACTCCCTCACTTTTCCCGACCTCAACGATGAGGAGATCTATAACCCCTCCCGCAATGCCAAGGAAGGTATAGCATACTTCCGTCATGTGCTCGACATTTCGGGAAACGAAGTCTCAGCCTTAGCCATGTACAACGCCGGCAGGACTCGGGT
>JAVEYV010000177.1:0-5116 GCA_034003305.1 Spirochaetia bacterium
TCTTCCGATCTCGATGGCATCGTACAGCACCAGCCATTCAGGAGGAGGGATGAATCCATCCTTTCTAAACCAGACTTCCAGCACTCCTTTCATCTGCCCGCTGACGATTATTGGCACCGCATGCTGGGAGCGGAATCCCTCGCGTTGTATCAGCTCACCCAGCTTGCTGTCCGGCTTTATCGCGCTGAAATCATGAATCGAGACTATCTTTCCTTCCTCAACCGCGGCGCCAATTATTACATCATGCAGCGGCACGCGGGTTCCTATGCTGAAATCCGCACGATATCCGTTTTTTACCCTGCAGACAAAGGTCTTATCCTCCTTGTCCACCAGGAACAGCGCAACCGCGTCGCATTCCAGAACAGTTCGAATTTGATCGAGAAGGGGGCGCATCACCGTCTCGAAGTCCATATAGGTTGAGATTGTTCTGCTAATAAGCTTTAAAAATGAGATTTTTTTTATCTGCGATTGAATCTTGGCTTGTGAAACCAGCTCCTTGATCGCGCTCTCAATGTGTGAAAACAGAATCAAGGACAGTCGCTTTTGATCGAATACATGATTGGCAGGGTACGAGAGAGTTAGTCTAGCCAATACTTCATCGTGCAGCAGCACCTCTCTTCTCGCCAGGCTGAGTTGCGGAGTATCGGATACTGTATTGCTTATGATTCCGAAATGCCGTTCCAGTCGACGTTCGCCGTCGGTTAAAAGTTGAATGGAGAGTGCCCAATCCAGGCTTATGGACTGAGAGATACTGATATAACGCTGGCAAAGATTTTCGAGATCTTGGGTTTCCCTGTTCGTTTCGGAGAAGAATAATTCCAACTCCAACTCTTTCTTCTCCTCTTCCTCGCTTGTTATATCCTTTCTTATAATAACGAATTGTATGATGCTGCCCTTGGAATTTCTAACCGGGCAGACTCGTCGTTCTTCAAGGTAGAGGCTGTTGTTCTTTTTCCTGCCGGTGCCTTTAACGATGCTGCCGGCGGTTTCGATGTCTTTTTTCAATACTAATTCCAGCCAGCCGGAATCGTTTTTAGCTTCAAAATCGCTGGCAGGTCTTCCGAGCACTTCGGTACCCTCCCTTCCCGTCAGACCATGATAGGCCTCATTGATCCATTCGATGTTGCCCTGAGGGTCGATGATTTCGATCGCAACAGGTGCGGCCTGGAGGGCCGCAACCTGAAGCGTGATGAGGTCGTTTTGAATTTTCTCACGTTTTTCCTGGCTGTATTGGATCAACGCATGCTGTATCGCCGAGGGGAGACGTTGAGGACTGTCCTTGAGTATGTAGTCGTAGACACCTTCGCGGATCGCCCGAATAGCGGCTTCTTCGCCGATTTTCCCGGAGACGAGGATAAAGGGTACATCCACTCCGGCCTTTCGGACCATCGCTAAGACGCCTAACCCGTCCAATCGGGGAAGCGACCAGTCGGAGAGCACGACATCGAAGGATACTGGGGAGGAGAGTCTATTGCTCAATTCCTCTTTATTTGCGACCACATCGAAAGATCCAAGCGGAAAGCTGGTTCTAAGGTGGTGTATGAGCAGAAAGGCATCGTCAGGGTTATCCTCGACAATAAGGAAGCGGAGAGCCGAATTTATAGAGTCTAAGGAATTATTTTGCAAGGATTTACCTCACAAGACAGGGAGGAGCTTGATTAAGAAGGAGCCAATACATTCCCAAATGTTTTATCGCTTCGCTAAAACTTTGAAAATCCACCGGCTTTCGAATGTAACTGTTGGCCCCGCATCGATAACTGTTTAATATATCCTCATCATGACTTGATGTTGTAAGTATGACTACGGGAAGGTGCCGGGTCATAGGGTTTTCCCTTATTTGCCTCAACACCTCGAAGCCAACAATTTTGGGCAGCTTAAGGTCTAAGATCACGAGCCTGGGATTGGAGCTTGGATTGCGATCGGAAAATTTGCCTCTGATAAACAGGTAGTCCAAAGCTTCTTCGCCATCCCTCGCAACATCGATACAATTTTGAATATTGTTATTCCGAAACGCCAGAAGGGTGAGTTCCTCGTCGTCGGGATTGTCTTCCACAAGGAGGATTTTAGAATTTTCCTGTTGTTTATCGCTCATGTCAGACCTCCCAAGGAAAAATAAAATCGGGCTCCCTTGCCAGGCTCGGCTTCTGCCCAGACACGCCCTCCGTGGCGCGCTGCAATCCTTCGTACTATACTCAAGCCTATCCCTGTACCGCTATAGGCTTTTTCGCTGTGCAGCCTCTGGAAAGGGGCGAAAAGTCTCTCTGCATTCGCCATGTCGAAACCAACGCCATTATCCTCGACACAATATGTTGGCTCACCATTTCTGTCTATAGCGTAGAGTTTCACCCAAGGTTTTTCCTTTTCGATACTGTACTTCCAGGAATTAGCAAGAAGATTTCTCAAGAGGATGTCGACCAGGGGTTTATCTCCGTAGGCCTGTAAGGGCGATTGAAATTCTGTCTCCATCTTTTTATCGGGATAGAGATCCGCCATCTCCAAAGCGATAGCCTCAGCGAGCTGAGCCAAATCGAAATGAGACTTTTGGAGCTGTTGACGCCCGATTTTGGAAAGACGGAGCATATCGTCGATTAGGGTGTTCATCTTGGTTGCGTTAGAGCTTATTCTTTCAAGATAGTGTCGGGAAGCCGTCGGGAGAAGATTGCCTGTCTCTTCCGCAAGGACAGCGGAAAACCCCTCAATCGCCCGCAGGGGCGCCCTGAGGTCATGAGATACCGAATAGGAAAATGCCTCTAATTCTTTATTGGCCTCAGCCAAATCAGCGGTTCTTTGAGCTACCCTCTGTTCCAGGCTTTGGTTGAGGGCCAATACTTCCTGTTCGGCCTTTACCCTCGCGGTCTCGTCATGCACTATGGAAAAAAGGGCTTTCTTCCCTAAAAATTCAACCGGACCTGTAAATACTTCCACGTTTCTGACATCTCCGGATGCTGTTCGATGTTCGAAGTGGTAAATATTCGAGTTTTTTCCTTCGGTGATTTCCATTTCTTTGGTGATTTCTTCGGGACTCAAGGTATTGAGATCCTTTGCGCTCATCGAGAGAAGGGTTTGCCTCGGCCAGCCGTAAAAAGCTTCAGCGGCGGGATTTGCATCGATGATCTTGCCTGTCTGAAAGTCGAGGAGCAACATGACAGTATGACGGTTATTAAAGAGGCTTCTGTATCGTTCTTCGGAAGCTTTCAGCCTGCGCTGGTTTTCCGACCTTTCCTCGTTTTCAAGAAAGAGCGCTGCAATCAGGGTATAGCCAAGGGGGAAGACGATGAGAAAGGTAGGAGCGATGACAGGAAGCGTTGCCGCCCATCTTTTGCCTGGGAGAAGCAGCTGGGAGAGAATCGTGGCAACATGGATTATAATGCCGATCAACCAGAAACAACGTAACTTGCACTTCGCATTCGGCCTTTGCCTTCGATAGTAGTACGCCCCTACGCCGATACTGCTGGCCAGGAATATCGTGAGGGCTCCAGCGTATTTTCCTTCGCCCCCGAGGATGATTATTCTGAATAAGAGCGATACGCCTGCTGCTATGGATGCAACCCAGGGGCCGCCGAAGTTGCCGGCGATGCCGAGGATAATGCTTCTGGCATCATAGATGATGCCCTCTGAAAACCGGAGGGGAGAGAGCATGGCCAGGATGGCGGTCAAACCGAAGAGCAGACCGTTTGTTATGCGATATGGCCACTGTCGGGTTGATAGAGATCGCTCGGCGTAGTGATGGAAAACAGCGATAAAGACCACAAGGGAGATGTTTTGGATTAGAGCAACGACGAACATACTCCCCCCTGATGTGAAACGATTTCCCTAAATGCGGATAATATCATATTAAAACGACAATTCAAGGCTTTTTTATGAGGCGGTGAATACAAGCAAGTCGGGGCGCCGGCTGATTGTTAGGCGAAAACCGAGGCGCTTGAGGAATTTCTCTACAGCCTCGGGCGGATAGAAAGCGATATGGGTAGAATCCATCCTGTACCACCAGGCGCCAAAATCCAGGCTTTCGGAAGGAGGGAATCTCGTACGGATCGCTAAAATGCCCCCTGGATCCAGAAGTCCCGGAAGCTGGGCAAAGGTATGTCGAGGCTTGGGCAGGTGTTCTGCAACCTCGTGGAGGAGTATGCAGCCGTAGCGTTTGGCTCTCCATGCGCGGGTGGGGGCGAAAAGGGGGTCGTAGCAATCGCAGCTGTAGCCCCTTTGGGCCAAGAGCTTCGTAAGGACGGGAGGATTATGGGGACCCGACCCGAAATCCAGGACGGGGCGGTCCACTGGGGCGAAGGGTACAATGCAGGTCTCGATAAAATGCTGGAGGTATTCAACATAGCCTTCGGATTCTTCCGTATTGTCGTGAAGCAGGTATCGCTCCACTGCGGCTTTGCGGCTCGGGAGAAAGCGGGGATCCAGGAAGATAAAGCCGCAGGAGGGGCAGCGCCAATAATAGGCCAGCCTTGCCGGTTCGGGGGCGTAAAATAGGGCGGCTTTTTCTACGCAGAGCCGGCAGCGGCGCGAAATTGCGCCCTTCGGGCTCATCGCTTCAAAATCCAGGCTTCGGTGGAGAATTTTTCCTTTGCCAGGCTTCGTGCTCGGGCAAGTTCTGTATCGGAGGGTTTGTCGGGAATGAGCGTTGAATCCAGGGCTTCGGAAAATCCCCGGACAAGAGCCTTGGATGTCTCTTCAAAGCCTACATCCCGGCCCAGGGCTTCAGACAGGGATCCGACCCTCTGCTTTACATCGGCGATGAGCTTGCCCGTCGCCTTTTCCTTGGGCACTAAAAGGAGTGAGAACATCTCTTCGACATCGACGTGCAGGAGTAGGGTTCCATGCTGGAGTATGCATGCATGCTTGCGCGTCTGGGCATTGCCCGATACTTTCTTGCCCCGCCAAAGAATATCGTTGATAGGCGCGAACTCAGTATCGATACCGAGGAAGCCCATGCCCCGTACCAGGGCCGAGCAGAGCACCTGGTATGATTCGACGATGGATGCTCTGGCCAGAGGATGCGATTCGGGGATGACAAGAGAATAGGTGAGTTCCTTGTCGTGCAGCACGGCTCCCCCCCCACACAAACCCCCCACCACCACCACCCCACACCCAAACCACCCAACCACCA
>JAVEYV010000178.1:0-5109 GCA_034003305.1 Spirochaetia bacterium
AAAAACGTTTAGCGCCGAGATTTTCGGTCCTCAAGACTTCTTCGCCATGCGTGTGATACTCTCTTTGATACTGATCTTTGATCTCTCTTCCCACCATCATTCGGATAATCTGATCAATGTCGGCATCTTCTATGCCTAAATGGCCCACGACCTTCCCATCCCTGAGAACAGTCAGGGTATCGGCAATCTGCTTTATCTCTTCCAGTCTGTGGGATATATAAATTATGGATACTCCCTCGCTTCTCAGTTTTTTGATTATTTCAAAAAGCTTTGCGGTTTCTTTTCGCGTTAAGGTTGCGGTAGGTTCATCCATGATGAGAACTTTCGACTCAAAACAAAGAGCCTTGGCCACTTCGACCATCTGCTGCTGCGCTATTCCCAGATTATAGACCAAGGTTCGGGGGTCGATATCCAGGCCCAAGTATTCCAGCAGCTCCCTGCTTCTTTTACAGATAAGCTCATAATCGATTACTTTAAGAAATTTTGACTTTATTGGCTCTCTTCCCAGAAATATATTCTGTCCAATCGTTCTATGGGATAAAAGGTTGAATTCTTGATGAATTATGCTGATGCCGACATTGAGCGCTTTTTGAACGCTGTTTATCTGAACCGGTTTTCCTTCAAAGAATAAATCACCCTTGTCTTTCTTATATACGCCCGAAATTATTTTCATCAGGGTGGACTTGCCTGCGCCATTCTCGCCGACAATTACATGAACCTCTCCCTTTTTTATAATCATATTGATATCTTCAAGAACCGGGACCCCCGAGAAACTCTTACTGATATTCCGAATTTCTAAAATAGTCTCGTGCAAGATCTTTATCCCCCAGCACGTCGCATGTATCTGCGTTGCGCATTTCGCAGGGCAATCAGCCCTGCGAAATGCCTCTCACACCGCACACAGCCCTTGTGCTCAATCAGTGCTTGACCTTGTCGTTCCTTCTGATGTTAATACTCTAACATCGCTGTCACTAGCCGTCAACATTTTATTCCGCGATGATGGTTGTTTTTTAACATGAGAATGTTAATACATATAGGGTGTGTAATATTAAAATCGTTCAAACACTGACAAGACAAGCGAAAAAACTAAACAATAATAAGGTCGATCCCCTTATCAAGAATCATTTTTCTATATTCTTCCTTTATATCGCTATCGGTGATAATCGTGTCAATCTCAGCGAGGTCTGCATACTTGGCATACCATGCCTTGCCGAATTTGGACGAGTCGACAAGCAGAATCTTCTGTTCGCTAACACTCAATGCAGCTTTTTTTATGTTGATTTCATACGGTTCTGCCGTAGTGATACCCACCGAATCGGTTACTCCCCGGGCAGCCATAAAAGCCTTGTTGATGCTTGCTTTCTTAATTAGTGAAGCTCCTTCTTCACTCTCGAACATCTTAGTGTTCCTATGGTAATAGCCCCCGCAGACGACAACATTTAAAAATTCTTTTTCACAAACAGTATTAATTATATTCAGGGCATAACAATAAACAGTATGGTCGCTTCCTTCCTGGATAAAATCGACTATGCCGCTCGTTGTTGACCCTGTATCGATGAGAATGACATCGTGGGGCTCTATCAAGGAGGCGGCCTTCTGCGCAATCCGTTTCTTAATCTCCGATTTTCTTATCAACTCATTATCTATACGATAATTACCTTTTTCAGAAGCTTCGGTTTCAGTGTTTAAAGACACTCCCCCGTAAAAGGTCTTAACCGTGCCGGCTTTCGCCAGCACGGCAATATCGCGACGTATGGTCATTTCGGATACATGAAGACCCTGGGCCAATTGCTTGATAGTGAGAAAGCGATTTTTTTCCAAAAAACCCAACAATTGTTCTCGTCTGTTCATCGTTCCACCTAACCGCAGTTCGGCCCTCATTGCGGGTCTGTGCTTCTTACGTGCTAGAGCTTTTATCAAATTTCAGCAAATCATTCAATAAGCTTCGAGTTTTCCTGCCAGCTGCTGATTCAGATCAAAAATCTTCTCCAACGTTTCCACATCACCCGAACCGTCAATTTTGGGAGAAATCTTATATGCATTTTTAAGTCGCTCATTCCACTTAGGGCAGGTTTCATTGGCGCCCCATATTCGGTACACCTCATTGATATCTTCGCATTCATAAAAAAGAATCGAATAGTTTTTATACCGATAAATCACCAACTCATCAGCACCTGCGTCCTTAAGACCTTTGAGCGTTTCGGGCCAGGGATTCTTATGCAAAGCGACATAATCATCCATCTGGTCTTCATTGATCTCAATGACAAAACAATACCGTTTCTTCATACGCCTTCTCCCGCTTAAGAATAACCCTCAGCAAAATCGAGCCGGTTTCAAACCTCGCCTGACGTTTGAAAAAGCCTTAACAAGCTCTATTTAAATAAAGCTTCCCTTACCACCTTTACCATCGTGCATGGATCGCCTTCATCGATAAGCGCTCCCAGCCGCTCGAATCCGATCCTATCCACAGCCTCGTCATACTTTTTCATGTTCAAGACGCTCTGCTTTGTCGCTTCGTATTGATCTTCGCGATAGGGGAAAATATCGACCGAGACAAATCCATCGTACTTTACCTTACGCAGGGAATAGAACATTTCCAGATACTCTGTCAAACGAAGCGAGCCGACGATCATGTCATCGTCCCAGAGATTATAATTGTCATTGGCGTGCATCATGAAAAGCTTGCCGTACCGCGCTGCGATCTCGATATTCTGTGCCACGTTCTGCTGTGATTGGAATACATGTCCCGTATCAATGGCCACTCCGACATTGGGACGATCGATCTCCATGCACATCATCAGGGCTGTCATCGTAGTGTCGACCAAAGATCTGTTCCTCGGTTCGCGGATTTTTCCCTCCAGGGTCAGCTTGATTTTAGGATTGTAATCAGCCAGTTCCCGAACATTCTTGATCAGGTAGTCCCACTGCTTGGAGTAGTTTGTCTGCAGGGGATAATCGAATCCATCCTGACCCAGCCAGAGATCTACACTGGGAGTGCCGACGAGCTTAGCGTTGAAATCGATATTTTGTTTGATCAATTTCATCGCAGCCTTGCGTATCTCCGGATCGGCTGCGGAGACGGAGCCCTTCTGCCACCTGCGTTCTCCGAACACAAGAGGGAGCACGGAAGAGGCTTCCAAGTGTGATTTTGTGAGAATCTCATTCACCGTGTCGGGATCCGACAAGGGACCGGTGGGCGCCTGATAAAGATCAGCGCCCTGAAGCACCTGCATTTTTTCAAGGTTTTTTATCACATCCGGAAATTCCACCTTATCCAATTCCGGATCCTTGTACCCGCACTTCATAAAACGATCGTAGGTCTGCCCCAGCGAGCCGATGATAGCGCTGTATTTAATCTTGCTCATCCTCTGCCTCCTTACGGCATTCTCATGACTTATATGATTTTAATTACTTCAGAGAAAGGTCGATCATGATTTTTACGCCCTCTCCCTTTCTTAGTATTTCAATAGCCTCTCCTGTTTTTTCCAAGGGAAGTGTATGGGTAATCAAGAATCCAAGATCCAGGATGCCGCTTTCGAGAATCTTGACCGCCTTCGGGAACGCATCGTTGGCCAGCCAGGTTCCAATAACAGCTACTTCACGATTGGTTATCTGATGCTGTTCTACAACCGGCTTTGCCTTGGCGTTGAAGCCGAAAAGCAGCACGGAGCCTCCTTTTCTGACCGCTTTTACCCCCTCCCAAACCTGGGAGCCGACTACATCGATGGCGAAATCCACTCCAATCCTTGTTTTTGCTGCCACGAAGCCGGGCAAGTCCTCACGCAAAGGATCGATGACATAATCGGCTCCGCATTTCAAAGCAAATTCTCTTCTTAAGGCTGCGGGTTCGGACACTATTATTGGGCTTGCTCCCCGGGCTTTCATGAGTTGCACGAACAGGAGCCCTATCGGACCAGCGCCGAAAACAAGAACGCTATCGCAGGGGTTTACAGGAATCCTGCTTGATGCGTGTACTGCGCATGCGAGAGGCTCGGCGAATGCGGCAATCTCGGGAGGAACAGCAGCGGAAATTTTATGAGCCACCTTCTCGGAAACCTTGACATACTCCGCGAATCCGCCATTGGCGCCTATTCCCATGGGAATTATGTTTTCGCAGAGGTTGGGAAGGTTTTTCTGGCAATACGCACAAACACCGCAGTAATCGTTGGGATTTGTCACAACCCTGTCGCCTGGCCGCAGGCTCTTTACCTCCGACCCAACCGCTACAACCTTTCCAACCAATTCATGACCTAAGATTGTCCCAGGATCCGCGATATACCCAGGAGGGACAGACATTATGTGGACATCGGTACCGCAGATCGAACACATTTCAACGCGCACAAGAACATCGGTTCCCTTTTCCACAACAGGTGCATCAACTTCCTTTATATTCAACACTCCATTGCCTTCAAACACCGCGGCACGCATTCTCTTCCTAGTCATGAATCCCTCCTTTTTTGTGTATTTCCTTATCTTACTGAATATTATAAAATTATCGCTTTTCGGACGAAATCTAAAACCCTGAGGCAGAACTGCTTTGTCCGAAAATCCGCCTTCAACGGTATTTTGATGATACCATGGAACCATCAAATGTCAATATTTATGTTTATACTTTACCTTTTTGTCTCAATCTGTTTGTTCAAATTAACATTTTTTCGTTGACGAAACATATTTTCGGCTCATATAATGAGCATTGGTTTTCTACTATTCATATCGAAACAGATGCGTCTGCGTCAGGAATTTGATCTATTCTATGGAGGTTTTGAAATGAGCAGCAAAAAATACATTGAAGACAGCACAATCAAAGGACGAAGGGAAGAGATCGAGATCAAGGTTAAGCGGATCAAGAAACTTCTGGAATCTGAAAAGCTGGATGCGTTATATCTGACAAGGCAGGCCAATTTCTCATGGATAACAGCCGGTTCGAGCAATCTTGTCACGATTTGCACCGAAGACGGGGTTGCATCGATTCTTGTCACCAAAGAAGGAAAAAGGTATGCGCTGACAAATGCCGTTGAAGAAGCCAGGATGCGGGAAGAGCAGCTGCTGGAGGAACTAGGCTTTGAAATTATTTCACAAGCCTGGTATGAAAACCGGAATGTCGAGTTC
>JAVEYV010000179.1:0-5097 GCA_034003305.1 Spirochaetia bacterium
GTCGGAGCGCAGTCTCGCTTTGTAGTGCTTGGGCACAAGGTTCACCAGCAGGTATCCACTGGCGGACCCGGAGGCTACATCGCATCAGAATGGCTTAAGAAAGCTGGAGTGGGGTCGGTGGAATGGCAGACCCTGGGCAGTAATAACGACATCAGAGACAAGCTTTTTAGGGAAGCTACGCTTTCTTCCACTGATATTTCTGTCGGATTTGTGCTCAACACATCCCTTACCCCCGCAGTAAAGGAAATGTTTGAGCCTCTGGACAGTTTAATGGCCTCTGCGCCGATTGAAGATTTTCAAGATATCTTCCCTGGCCTTAGAGAAGCTGCCATGTTCGATGGTAAGACCTATGCCATCCCCTTCCGCCACGCAACCTCCGCTCTTCACTACAATGAAGCCTTTTTCGAAGAAAAGGGGATCATGGGACCGCCTAAGAGCATCGAAGAACTTCTTGAGTTTATTCCCAAGCTTACCTTTACCAGAGCCGACGGAACTCCAGTATACGGCTTTGTAATCCCCGGAAAGGGCGAGATGTATGCCAACACCGTAGACCTGGCCAGGGCTTGGGACGGCGACTTTGTATCCATGGATTATAAGTCGTCAGCAAACAAGTACGGCATGGTTAAGGCAATTTCCACCCTCGCGGACCTCTACAAGAGGGGCTACTATCCCAAGGCTTTTACCTCTATCGCCAACAACGACCTCAATACATGGATGCAGCAAGGCCGTGTAGCCATGACTATTTCTTCAACAGGCCGTAATACTTTCTATAATGATCCCAAGCAGTCGCTCTACCCTGGAAAGATCAAAACTATCCCAATTCCCGCATCTGTGGAGATCCAGTCCAAGTACGCTGTCGCCCCCGCCAAGACCGAATTCTGGTGCATGGTCATTCCGAAGAACGCTAAGAATAAGGCTCAGGCCTGGGATTTTATCCGCACGCTCAGCAGTAAGGATTCAACTCTTAGGGCTGCCCTGAACGGCAATGGACCGGTACGGGCGTCTACGTATAACGACGGATCCTTCCAAAAAATGGTCCCCTACTGGAAGGCTGAAAAAGACATTCTAGACGTAGCCAGGGTGGCTATGCCTGCCTTTGACAACGCTACCCAGGCTGCCGACCTCTTTAATGAGTACGCTCAGGCAGCGATTATCGGTAATATGAAGGTCCAGGATGCCATGGACCGCCTGGCCAAGGAAGTCGAAGAACTTTTGCCGTAAGTTGCGTTACACCGAGTGATGCGGCGCGCCCTCACAATCAAATGTAAGGGCGCGCTTTCGCCTCGGTACCTGTCCTGTTCGGAGAAGATCCGTGAAACAACAATCCATACGATCGAGTTCCAGGCTTGCCTATTTTTTTGTTGGGCCTGTCCAGATAGTGCTTACGCTAATAATCCTCGTGCCCATTATAATGACCCTGGTATTAAGCTTTCAGAACTACACCTACGGGAAGCCGGCTAGCTTTGTGGGCCTGGATAACTACGCTCGGATCTTCGCAGACCGAAACTTCAAGCGTGCCTTGGTCAACAACATAGTCTTCGTAAACCTTGTGGTCTACGGCGAACTACTCTTGGGTTTCGGTATGGCTGTGTTTTTTAAGCGAAAGATTGCGCTGAAGAAATTTTCAATAGCTGTAGTGATGGCCCCCTACGCAGTTAGCACTGTATTGGGAGCCCTTATGTGGCGGTTTATGCTGGAACCAGATATTGGTATGCTCAACGGCTTTTTAAGGTCTCTTTCCTTAGGCCAATTGGAGTGGACGACAAGACCTATTCACACGTTTATAGTTCTAATCTTTTTATCTATTTGGCTTAATGTCCCCTTTACCTTTCTAACGCTTTACAATTCCTTGCTGGGAGTGCCCAACGATCTTTTTGAAGCCGCTAAGGTGGATGGGGCAAGCGCGGGTCAAGTTTTCCGTTTTATAACGCTGCCTACAATTATGCCGGCAATCCTTATTTCCCTGATGTTCCGGTATATTTTCGCATTCAGAACCTTTGATATTGTTTGGATTCTTATACAAGGCGGTCCATTCCGCTCTACGGAGCTTCTATCCCTCTATATGTACCGCCAGGCTTTTAGCTACTTCAACTTCGGAATTGCCTCTGCTGTAGCCTGGATTATGGTGCTGGTAACCATAGTCATGGGCGCGTACTATTTCCGCGTTCTTTATAAGAGGATGTTCAAGAATGAAAACTAGAAAACTAACCAGAGCAGGGGGCAAGTACCTGCTCCTGGCACTCATTCTTTTATGGTCCGGCGCGCCAATCCTTATGGTTATTCTTTCTTCTTTCAAAGATGCGCGGTATATATTCGAATTCCCGCCCAAGATCTTTTTTAAGCCAACCTTTGAAAACTACAAATATCTGGCGGAGACCTGGCCTGAATTTTTCTCTTCCCTCTGGAACAGTACGCGGGTAACTATAGGTTCGGCATTGCTAACCGTGATAGTTTCGTTTTTCGCAGGCTACGCGTATTCGAGGTTCCATTCCCGTAAGCTCACTATGTCGGCGTTTTTCCTGCTGATTATCAGAATGTTTCCGCCTATAATCATCACTATTCCGCTTTACCCAATAATCAGGGCTCTTAATTTATTCGATAAGCACATAACCTTAGTTATCTTCTATTCTGCTTTCTATGTCAGTCTTGGTACATGGCTGATGAAGTCCTTTATGGATCAGATACCAAAGGAACTTGAAGAAGCAGCTTATATTGACGGGGCAACAATGCCCCAGATTCTCTGGAAAATTATTTTTCCCTTAGCCCTGCACGGCATAATGGCTACTGCCACATTTGTAATTATCTATGCATGGAAAGAATATCTCTTTGCCATGCTGTTTACTACGACCAATGCAAAGACGGCACCACTGATAATTGGTGAAATGCTGGGCTCTGTTACAGGAGTTCAGTGGGGCAGCCTATTTGCCGCAGCCACTATTCAGCTCATTCCAATTCTTGCTTATATATACTTCGCCCAGAACGTTCTTATTGAAGGAGCAACAATGGGGTCGGTAAAAGGATGAGCAACAACGGTCGGTACGATCTGATTATCCGCGGGGGCATTGTGTTCAAGGACAAACCTCCTCATTGGATGAAAGCGGATATTGCTGTTAAAAATGGAAGAATTGCCGCTATCGCTGAGACAATACCGCACAACGTCGAATCGATGCAGGGCGATGTTCTAGAGTATTCAGCAGCAGGACAGATGGTGCTACCCGGTCTGGTCGATTTCCATACTCACGTTTACTGGGGCGGTACTCCTTTAGGCATTAATCCTGATAAGCTGGCTGCCCTAACCGGCGTTACTACATGGGTTGATATGGGAAGCGCCGGGGCCGGCAACTTCGAAGGTCTTTATTACCACGTATTAAAGCGATCAAATCTGAACATCTTATGTTTTTTGCATCTTTCCTATGTAGGCCTGGTACCGGTAGGCGACACGAGACTTAGGTTTGGCGAGCTGTTCGATGCGCGGCTTGCCGATACCTTAGAAGCCGCCCGTGTATGCAAGGCATTTCCTGATGCAATAAAAGGTCTGAAAATACGAATTGGAATGGAAAGCTCCCTCACCGACGGGCTGTCTTATCTTGATATGGCCTTGGCCTTGGGGGATAGTTTAGGCCTGCCCCTGGTAGTCCACGCCACATCCGCGCCGCCGAGCACAGCCGTGGTGCTTTCACGTTTGCGCCCTGGCGACATTTTTACGCACTGTTTTGCCACCTCTCCCACCTCAGGTATTGTCGACCATAGGGGGGAAATTATTGCTGAAGCACTTGCCGCAAAAAAAAGGGGAGTAAAATTCGACCTCGGCTATGGAGCCCGGAGCTTTGATTCCGCAACGGCTTGTGTGGCTATACGCCAAGGTTTTTATCCCGATTTTGTTTCTTCAGACCTGCACGCCTATAGTTTGGCATCGACAATTTCGGGTTTGCCGGCAGCTATATCCTCGCTCTGCAATGCAGGACTTTCGCTGGAGGAAGCAATTCTAGGGGCGACAACCAGGCCTGCGGGCTATCTGGGCTTGGGCGGTGAAAAAAGCCATATTCAGAACGATCAAGACAAAGCTGCTCCTGCGATAGCAGGACACCTTCAGTTAGGAAGCCCGGCGGACATCTGTCTTTTTGCCTGGTCTAAGGAAGATGTGGAGCATTTGGATGGGGCAGGAAGGGCGAGCAGGGCGCCAGGGCTTGAGGTCAAAGCGGTATTTAGGAAGGGCAAGCGTTTGGAAAGCTTCGATGACGGACGGCAGGAAGCCCGGTGGAAGCCGGGTCTTGTGGCACGCAAATGAAATGTGTCTGCCGAAGAACGAGGAACGATAATGAATGATATCTACGGCGAACTGGGAATCCCCAGAGTGATCAACGCCTTTGAGGTTGTGAGCATGTACGGAGGCTCGGTTATGAGGCCGGGAGTAGCAGAAGCCATGGCCGCGGCGGCAAGAGGTTTTTACCATATCCCCAGTCTGAACTCAGCCGTTGGGCGACGCCTTGCAGAACTTACTCATAATCAGGCCGCCTTGGTCAGTTGCGGTACCGCGGCCTCGCTGGCTCTCGCAACCGCCGCCGCTTGCCACTCCGGCCGTGATGAAATAATCGTTTTCCGCGGCCAGAGAAATCCCTACGACCAAGCTTTGACCCTTTGCGGTGCCCGATTGACTGAAATCGGCTATCCGACCCACAAGACTGAAAAGCAAACTCTTGAATCGGCCATCAGCGCTAAGACAGCAGCTGTAGCCTATTTCGCCGGAGGAATCTTCGAGCGCTACGCCCTTAGTATTGAAGAATGCGCCGAGGTTTGTAAAAGCCGCGGCATACCCCTGATCGTAGACGGAGCCGCCCAGGTACCGCCAAAAGAAAATCTCTGGAATTATACTCGCAAAGGAGCTAGTCTTGCCCTCTTCTCCGGCGGCAAGGGTATTCGCGGCCCTCAGAACACGGGACTTATTGTCGGCGAGCCAGAATTGATCGATCGGATCGCTGCCATTTCCGCACCTCATCAAGCCTTCGGCCGTCCCATGAAAACCTCTAAAGAAGCGATTATTGGTTTGTTAAAAGCTGTTGAACTTATGATGAAAGAGGATTATGAAGCGGTATATAA
>JAVEYV010000180.1:0-5068 GCA_034003305.1 Spirochaetia bacterium
ACCTGGATAAAAAGGCAGCCATACTCCTCATTGTCCTCTTCGGCATTGTCAGCCTCTTTGCCGACATGAACTACGAGGGGGGCAGGAGCGTGGTCGGCCAGTACCTGAAGCTCCTGGGCACCAGCGCCTTCGCCCTGGGCCTGGCGGCCGGGCTGGGAGAGTTTTTAGGCTACGCGCTCAGGCTCGTATCGGGCAGCATCGCCGACCGCACCAGGCGCTACTGGCTCCTGATTATTCTGGGATACGCCGTCCAGCTTCTCTCCCTGCCCATGCTGGCCTTCGTCCGGGGATGGGAACTGGCCTTGGTATTTCTGTTCCTGGAGCGGGTGGGCAAGGCTATACGCAAACCCGCCCACGACGCGGTGATATCCTTCGCCTCGAAGCAGACTGGGAGCGGCTTCGGCTTCGGCCTCCACGAGGCCATGGACCAGATAGGTGCATTTTTAGGGCCGGCGCTCTTCTCCCTTCTTCTCTTCTCAGGCCCTGACGCCGCCAGCTTGGCGGAGTATCGGAAGGGGCTTCTGCTTCTCTTTATTCCCGCCGGCCTGGCCATCCTCTTTACCCTGATCAACCGCTTTATCTTTCCCCATCCCGAAAAGTTCGAGCTTAAAAAAGAAGGCCTGGAACTCCAGGCCAAGGGCTATTCCAGGGCCTACTGGATTATCGTCCTTTCCGCAGGCCTTTTGGCCATGGGCATCACGGACTTTCCCCTTATCGGGCTGCATCTTAAGAATACCGGGAGCTTCACCGAAGCTGCGATTCCCCTTCTCTACGCCGGCGCCATGGCGGTGGACGCAGCCGCCGCCATCGTGATGGGAAGGCTCTACGACAGGCTGGGGCTCAAGGTTTTGGCGGTCCTTTTTTTCGTGGAGATCTTCACCGCTCCCCTGGTATTTCTCGGCCCTTTCTGGGCCATCCTTGCAGGCATGGCGCTCTGGGGCATCAGCGTGGGGACCCAGGAATCGATCCTGAAGGCCGCCATCGGAGACAGGGTGCCTGAGGACAGGAGGGCGAGGGCTTTCGGGCTGTTTAACACTGTTTTCGGGCTTTTCTGGTTTGCAGGCAGCGCGATTATCGGCCTTCTCTACGATAATTTTGGCCCTCTTCCTATGGCCCTGTTCTCGGTATTCGTCCAGGGGGCCGCGCTGGTTCTCTTCCTGAGGCTTTTAAGACCGGGCACGTCTAGTTAGTGTCCTGTCTATAGTAACTTTCTTAGGGCGCTACAGGGCCGTCAAAGCGGCTAACAACCTCATCGCGATGCTGGCCGGCCGCCGCCCGCCCGACTGCCTCAACCCCGAAATTTTTTCGTAATTGCCGATACTGCGGCGCGCCTGGAGAGAGGCGCGCCAAAATTGCGGGATGTCCGGCCACTGTTTAGCGGGCGGCGTCCCGCTTCGCCGTCTTGCGCTCGGTGGAACCGAGGATAGTCTTGCGCAGGCGGACGGCGTGGGGCGTCACCTCGACCATCTCCTCATCCTGGAGGTACTGGATGGCCCGCTCCAGGGTCATGGGCTGGATGGGCGTGAGGGTGAGGGCCTCGTCCTTGAGGACTGACCTCATGTTTGAGAGCTTCTTTTCCTTGGAAGGGTTCACTAGCAGGTCGGAATCGAGGTTGTGAACGCCGATGATCATGCCTTCGTAGACGGGATCGCCGGGGACGACGAAGAGCTGGCCGCGAGGCTCGAGATGGTAGAGCCCGTAGGTGACGCCGTTCCCGCTCCTATCGGAGACGAGGAAACCGGTGAAGCGCTCGTTGAAGTCGCCTCGGTAGGGCTCGTAGCCTAGGAAGTAGGTGTTCATGATGCCCGTGCCCTTCGTGTCGGTGAGGAAGGTGTCGCGGTAGCCGATGAGGGCGCGGGTGGGCACCGAGAATTCGAGGTGGACGCGGCCGCCGTCGTGGCAGGAGTAAGAGAGCATCCGGCTCTTGCGCGCCAGGAGCTTGTCGGTGACGACGCTCGCGAAGCTTTCATTGCAGTCGACGAAGACGTTTTCGATGGGCTCGAGCCTGGCGCCGTCCTTGTGCTTGAAAATCACTTCTGGCCGGCTGACGCAGATTTCGAAGTCCTCACGCCTCAGCATCTCGATGAGAATGACCAGCTGGAACTCGCCCCTGCCCCGCACGTTGTAGCCGCCCCCGCCCGCCACTTCCTCTATCTGAATAGAGACATTCTTGAGGGTTTCCTTGCGCAGGCGATCGAAAAGCTTGCCCGACTGAATGTTCTTGCCGTCCATGCCCGACAGGGGGGATGTGTTCACGTAGAAACGCATCGACACGGTGGGCTCGTCGATGGTGATGCGGGGCAGGGCCTTGGGCGCGTCCCGCGTGCAGATAGTGTCGCCGATGTGCACGTTCTCGATGCCCGAGAGGACGATGATGTCGCCGGGTTCGGCGCTCTGGGCCTCAACGAGCTTGACCCCCGAATAAGTGTGGAGCTTGGAGATGTTGAGAATTTCGCGGATATCGCCTTCCCCTATGCAGACAAGGCCGTCCTTGGAATGGGCGCGGCCGTTCACCACCTTGCCGATAGCCTGGCGGCCGAAATAATCGGAATAGGAGAGATCGGAGACGAGCATCTGGAAAGGTTCGCCCTGGGAGTAGGCGGGCGGGTCGATGCTTGCGATGATGGCCTCGAAGAGGGGGCCCAAGGTATCGCCATCGCCCTCGAGCGATTTTTTTGCCATGCCCTGCTTGCCTATGGCGTAGAGAAGGGGGAACTCAAGCTGTTCGTCGGTGGCGCCGAGGTCGATGAAGAGGTCGTAGACCTCGCTCAATACTTCGGCGGGGCGGGCGTCGGGCCTGTCGATCTTGTTGATGACGACGATTATGGAGAGGCCGCCCGCGAGAGCCTTGCTCAGGACGAAACGCGTTTGGGGCAGGGGGCCTTCAGAAGCATCGACGAGAAGGATGGCGCCGTCCACCATGGAGAGAGCCCGCTCGACCTCACCGCCGAAGTCGGCGTGGCCGGGGGTGTCTAAAATGTTGATCTTGACGCTCTGCCAGACGACGGAGCAGTTCTTGGCGGCGATAGTGATGCCGCGCTCGCGCTCGAGATCCATCGAATCCATGAGGCGCTCGGGGGCTTCCTGCCCCTCCCGGAATACGCCTGACTGCCTGAACATGGCGTCGACGAGGGTGGTTTTCCCATGGTCGACATGGGCTATTATGGCGATATTCCGAATCGCCGGGTTCGAGGAATCTTTACGGGCCAAAATTTGGGCTCCTGATTGCTGGTTGCGGTGAGGATGTCTCCATAGTATAGATAATTGGCCTTTTGGTAAAGAGCGGGGCCTGCGGGGTGAACGTAACCTGACGCCCCGAAGCCCGCGCACAGGGGCATCGATATCGGTTTGCCAAAGACGGGAACTAGAAGGGCCTGTAGCGTATTCCCTTGTCGAAGACATCCAGATTTTCTCTTTTTTTCCACCACCGGGTCAGAGCGTAGGTGAGGGGGAATACTGCCAGTTCGTAGACCGAGGCCAGAATACCCTCGGAGAGCACGTTATGCCTGATGTCCGCCAGGGGCCAGGCGCCGGCGAAGGCGATGGTGGTGAAGATGGCTGTGTCCAGGAAGTGGGCGGGAATGGAGGAGGCCATGGCGCGCAGGAAAAATCCCTTGCCTTTCTGGGCTACCTTCATCTTGGAGAGAAGCAGGGAGTTGAGCCAGTCGCCGATCCAGTAGGCCCCGAGGGAACCCAGGACAACTCTCCAGGTAGTGGAAAATAGGGTGGACATGGCCGCCTGGATCTCCGGGTCGATGCCCGGCAGGGCTGTGGCCAGGGCGAGTACGAGGCTCACCAGGGCCTGGGCGAAGAAGTTGGCCCAAATAGCCTTGATGGAGAGCCTGTAACCGTACACTTCGGTCATAATGTCGGAAATCACATAGACCGCCGGGTAGGTAAAAAAGGCCGCGGTGAGGAGGAAGGGTCCCACGCGGACCAGCTTGGATACCGTTATATTGGAGACAATGAGCAGGGCTCCGTAGACTACCGAAAGCAGTATGAATGCCGGGGTGGGCCGGTCGATTGCCGCAGGCCTTTTGGCGGCAGATGCGCTTCCGCCGCCTCGATTCTGTTCCCGTTCCCCAGGGGGTGGTGAATCAGCGACGGCCATGAAAATTCCTCAGGATCACAGTTCCTCCCTGCCCTGGCCCAAGGCCAGGAGCCTGGATTTTAGCGAGGAAACCCTCCCTCTTTCCACCACGACACTGAGCAGCTCTTCCGTGCAGAATTTCTGATCGATTGCGCTGGCCAGGCCCGTGAGGAGGCTGCAGCCGTAGAGCTTCAGGTTTTTCCTGTCGAACCGCAAGGGGGGTAGTAATCGATATGGGCAGGAACCTGTTCGCTTCATACGATCATGGGAATAAAGGCGTCGACGATTTCGGGGTCGAAGTGTTTTCCCTTTTGCTCTTTCAGGTGATCGACGATTTTTCCCTTCGGCCAAGCCTTACGGTAGGGGCGGTCGCAGATTAGAGCGTCGTAGACATCGACGATTGCGAAAAGCCTGGCATGGAGCGGAATTTCGTTTCCCTTTATCCCGAAAGGATACCCCGTGCCGTCGTATCGCTCGTGGTGATAGAGAGGAATATCGAGGCTGTCCTGTAGATATGGAATCCGTTTGAGCATGTCCATTGCGATTTTAGGATGT
The DNA here is from genome assembly GCA_034003305.1 of Spirochaetia bacterium. Classification (GTDB taxonomy): domain Bacteria; phylum Spirochaetota; class Spirochaetia; order Treponematales; family Rectinemataceae; genus UBA2256. The sequence continues at coordinate 4,646 of JAVEYV010000180.1, forward strand.
TCTCTCATGAGAGTCCACTCATCTTCTTCTAAAGGGCCGGGTTTTCTGAGGATGGAATCGGGAATGCCTATCTTTCCGATATCATGAAGAAGAGAGCCTTTGTGGATTCGGGCAATTTCCAGGTCGGGGAGACCTAAGCGCGAACCCAGGGTTTCGGCCAGGGCAGTCACTCGAAGGGAGTGGCCTTCGGTATCCTGGTCTCGCAGGTCCATCGCCGCAGACCAGCCCTCGATGGTCGCTTCATAGGACAGTTCCAAGTCGTTATACGCCTTCTGGAGGTTGTCATAGAGCTCATTATAATCCAGAGCCAATCCTGTCTGGTTGGCGATGGCATCGTACAGCACCAGCCATACAGGAGGAGGGATGAATCCATCCTTTCTAAACCAGACTTCCAGCACTCCTTTCATCTGCCCGCTGACGATT
>JAVEYV010000181.1:0-5062 GCA_034003305.1 Spirochaetia bacterium
GGCGTAGAGCTCCGCATCCTCTATCTCGCTGGGGCTGAAGCCCAGGCGAGCCAGGAGATTGAAGGAGGGATCCTCGTATTCCTCGGGCAGCAGCTCGAGGGCTTCCATTTGCTCGGACCCGAGTATGTGGGGGGAGAAGCAGCTTTCCAGGGAAAAGGCACTTTTCAGGGCAGCCTCTATCTTGGATATGCTGAGCTCGCTGAAGCCTTTCTGCCGCAATACGGCCAGGTTGATGCCGGGGGCCTTGTCGAGGCTGCCGGCGCCCAGTGCATAACGCAGGATTTCCTGGCTCGCCGCTTCGTCGTAGCCCAGGGATTTGAGGGCAGGGGGCACGCTGGAGTTGATGATCTTAAAGTAGCCGCCGCCGGCAAGCTTTTTGAATTTTACAAGGGCGAAATCGGGCTCGACCCCGGTTGTGTCACAGTCCATGAGGAGGCCGATCGTGCCGGTGGGAGCTATGGCGCTGACCTGGGCGTTTCGGAAACCGTGCTTTTGTCCCAGTTCCAGAGCCTGGTCCCAGGTTTCTCTGGCCGCCGCAATGAGATTGCCGGGGCAGGCCCATTCCTTGAGCCCGATGGGAATGATGCCCAAGTCCTCGTATTCCTCGCTTTTGGCATCGTAGGCTGCCCTGCGGTGATTGCGGATTACCTTGAGCATTGTATCGGCGTTGGCCTTGTAACGGATAAAGGGACCCCATTCGGCGGCCATTCTTGCCGATTGGGCGTAGGCTTCGCCGGTGAGTATGGCCGAGAGGGCAGCTGCCACGGCCCTGCCTTCGTCCGAATCGTAGGCCATCCCCAGGACCATGAGCAGGCTGCCAAGGTTGGCGAAGCCCAGACCGAGGGTTCGGTAATCGTAGCTGCGGCGGGCGATTTCCTTGGAGGGAAACTGGGCCATGACCACCGAAATCTCCAGCACAGTGGTCCAGAGCCGTATCGCGTGACGATAGGCTTCATCGTCAAAGCTGCAGGATTTTAGATCGCAAAAGCTTAAAAGATTCAAGGATGCGAGGTTGCAGGCGGTATCGTCCAGGAACATGTATTCGGAACAAGGATTGGATGCCCTGATCTCTCCGTCCTTGAGACAGGTGTGCCAGTCGTTAATTGTACTGTGGAATTGGATGCCCGGGTCGGCGCACTGCCAGGCAGCCAGCGATATCTTATCCCAGAGTGAACGGGCTTTGATCGTTTTTATCGTTGCTCCGCTGGTACGTGCTTTGAGGTTCCAATCGCTGTCATCCACCACGGCTTTCATGAAGCGGTTGTCCACACGTACGGAGTTGTTGGATGATTGACCCGACACTGTGTTGTAGGCTTCGGATTCCCAGGCCGTGTCGTACTGGGGCAGCGAGAGCAGGCGCCCTGATTGCCGATAGTGGGAGAGTAGCTGATGAATCCACGCCGAGGGGATTCCGGCGTTGAGGGCATCCTTGATCGCCTTGCGAAGCGCCCTGTTTTCGGTTATTGAAAGCGCGGCCTCTCCATCGAGGCCGGATTCCTCTATGGCCTTCAGCATTGTTTCGGCGTAACGCTTGAGGACAGCGCTGCCGGCGGCGAGGCAGGCAACCTTGTATTCTTCCTCAGACTTCCAGTTGACGTAGGCTTCTATGTCGGGGTGATCCGAGTCGAGGATGACCATCTTGGCCGCTCTGCGGGTGGTTCCGCCGGACTTGACCGCCGCTGCCGAGCGGTCGGCGATTTTCAAAAAGGAGAGCAATCCGGAGGAAACACCGCCGCCGGAGAGGTTTTCGTTGGAAGCGCGGATTTTGGAAAAGTTTGAGCCAGTTCCCGAGCCGTACTTGAAGAGCCTGGCCTCCCTGGTGATGAGGTCCATGATGCCGCCTTCGTTCACCAGGTCATCCTGAATGTCCAAAATAAAGCAGGCGTGGGGCTGGGGCCTGGCGTAGGCTGATTCGGACTTGACCACCTCATCGGTGGAGGGGTCGACGTAATAGTGGCCTTGGGCCGGACCTTCTATGCCGTAAACGGCATGCAGACCGGTGTTGAACCATTGAGGGCTATTGGGCGCGGCAATCTGATGGGCGAGCATGTAGAGAAGTTCTTCGTAGAAAGTCTTCTCGTCTTCAGGGCTGTCGAAGTAGCCTGCCTCTCTTCCCCAAAGACGCCAGGTGTAGGCCAGGCGGTGGAAAACCTGGCGGGCATCGTGCTCCGATCCGGGTTTCTTGCTAGGGGCTGCGAGGCTCGTTTGGGATTTGGGCAGTTGCTTTGTCCAGGCCAGTTCAGTTTCGGCGCTGACTCCGGCCTTCCTGAAATACTTTTGAGCGATTATGTCGGTGGCTATCTGACTCCAGAAGGAGGGGACTATCACGTTATCCATATGGAAGACGATCTTTCCGTTGGGGTTCCGGATCTCGCTCGACCTGCGCTCCCAATGAATCCCCTCATAGGGTCCTTTTCCTTCCGCGGTAAATTTTCGCTCAAACTTCATCCCTGCTCCTCCAGCCTTAAAACCGGTCTTTTGTGCCGATTTGGAATAATTGCATATGGATACAATCTATAATGGCACGAAAGAACACCACTACAATATGTAGTGGTGTCATCTCCTGCCACCGTCCAATGGTATAATCCAATCCAGAGGCTAATGCAAGAGCAAAATGGGTAAATATTCATCCTTTTCCGGTTTTATTCCGATATGAGGAGATATGCGGATTGCATTACGACGAGCGGTATTACTTCTCATCCTGCTATTGAGCCTGCCTGCCCGTATTTTTTCCTCCGAGGCGCTGAGCCTTGTGGAGTTTGGAAAAAAATACCAGACCCAGGTGAGCTTTGATCCTCTTACCGCCTGCGGGCAGCTGGAGCAGCGGGGCGTATTTGTATCCTTTGCCCCGGAAAAGCCTTACATGATCCTTGACTGGCAGACCCTGCGGAAGGTGGAAGCCCCCTATTGGGACAAGGGAGCCCTGATGCTGCCCGCAGGCTTTGTCGACGAGGCGAGCAAGTATTTCTCAGAGAAGAACGCACCCAAAAAGGAAGCCTATTCGGTGGCTACGATTCTCATTGACGCAGGCCACGGCGGAAAGGACAGCGGAGCGGTCGCTACCATCAATGGTACCCGGCTGATGGAGAAAACCCTAACCCTCGAGGTATCCAGAAGGGTTGCGGACCTGCTTCGCAGCCGTTATCCGGAGCGAAAAATAATTACCACCAGGGATGACGACAGCTTCCCGAGCCTTGAAGACCGGGTGGCCATGGCTAATTCTGCAGGTCTGGGAATGAAAGAGACTGTCATCTACGTATCAATTCATGCGAATGCTTCCTTCAATAAGAACGCCAAGGGTTTCGAGGTCTGGTATCTCAATCCTGAGTACCGTCGCACCGTGGTGGACGCCGAGACGGTCAGAGAAAAGGGCAGCGATATCGCTCCTATTCTCAATGCGATGCTGGAGGAGGAATTCACCACCGAGAGCATCATCCTGGCCAGAAAGGTCTACGACCGTTTGGGTACATCCATCGGCACATCGAGTCCCGGAAGGGGGATCAGGGCCGAGGAGTGGTTCGTGGTGAGGAATGCAAAGATGCCCTCAATCCTTATCGAGATGGGCTTTATCACTCACCCCGAGGAAGGAAAGCTATTGTCCAGCTCTGCCTATCTGCGGAAAATCGGCGATGCTATCTATAACGGAATTGTGGATTTTATCGAGCATTTCGAAACCTAACTTCGACTACATTTAAGAGAAGAATTTTCCCAGCCTCGGTTTAAGAAATCGGATTTTAGTAGTATTATTATACCATGGTAGTCGAGGAATCCGTCCTGCTCATACCCGACAAGGCAAAACTGGCTATACTCTATGAGAATTCCAGAAAGGGCTATGAAGAAGCTTTATCTATCTTTTTACGCAGAATCGGCGCTGTGCTTACCCAGCAGGGTCTAAAACCCACCTTGAAAAGCAGGGTTAAGGAATTTGAATCATTCTACAGCAAAAAACTGAGGTTGTTAAAAAAGGCCTGGACCGAAAAGTCGGGTCCCTATCCGGTGAACGATGTCCTGGCCCTTAGGGTGGTCTGCCCGTTTTTAGGGGATATCGAGCTGGCAGAAAGAATTCTGGCCGAGCACTTTTCCATCGAAGAGGTGGAGCGCAAGGGTGCTCAGCATTCCTTCAGGGAGTTCGGCTACGAATCCATCCACGTATTGGTTCATCTTCCCGAGGACTTGCTGAGACTGTGTCCGAATCTGGAACGCAATGTTGTGGAGATTCAGCTTAGGACGATCCTCCAGGAAGCCTGGGCTGAGGTAGAACACGAGTTAGTCTATAAGGCCGAGTTTACGCCCTTCGACGAACCCATGCGGCGAAAACTGGCTGCCCTGAACGCGAACCTGACTCTTTCCGATATTATTTTTCAGGAAATTCTCGACTTCGAAAAACGCCTCACCCTGGAACTGGGACAGAGGAGGGATGCTTTCTATCGTAAAATCGAGGAGGTGTCGGGGGAGCTGCCGTTCAGCAATGACGAGAAGGCAAGGGGCGCAGGGAGCGAGCGGGAGATCAGGAATCATGAAATCCGGGAAAGCCCGAAATCTTCCGGACGAGCCGATGAGGCTGCCGATAAAGCAGCCAACGCAGCAGTCGAGGCAGCAGTCACTCGATCGGAGTGGGATAGCTACCAGAGTTTCGGCATGGACGGGCTGCTGCTTGCGGCACTGGAAGCGCATAACAAGGCGGATTTTGAACAGGCTATCCGAATCTACAGCGAAATATTAAGGAACCGCCCTGAAAAGGAAATTTCCTCCGTTGTCTACAAGCACAGGGGAATGGCTCATTTCGCCCAATCCAACTATCAAGAGGCCCTGGAAGACTTCAGCTCCTGCCTGGCCATCGAGCCGGACTGCTACAAGGCACTCTATTACCGAGGCGTGGTAAAAGCTGTGCTTCAGGATATTGCCGGTGCGGTGGAGGATTTTTCCGGCACCCTTGCCCTGCATCCTTACCATTTCTTCTCTCGGTACAGGAGGGCGGAATCGTATTTCAAGATGGGCGACGTGGCTTCGGCTCATGCGGACTGCGAAATAGCTCTGCGGATTGAGCCAAAGAGTCCGCTGG
>JAVEYV010000182.1:0-5061 GCA_034003305.1 Spirochaetia bacterium
GGGAATACGGCTACTAAAGTTTTTCCAAATATTGGATTGGCCAAGATTGACTTATATGGGCATGTGGCATTGACCGGAGAACCCGCCTACTTTGAAATCTATGTCAGTGATTTTAAAAAGTGGATTGACGTCACTGCTTTTCAACCAGAGCCAAGGCAGTTCGCCTGCATATTTTCCGATATTACGAAGCAGAAAGAAGTCGAGATAGCGCTTAGGGAGAGCGAAAAAAAATATCATGCTATCGTCGACAATGCCCAAGAAGGCATTTTTCAAACCAGCAAGGAAGGGCGTTATCTCATCGCCAACCAGGCTATGGCTGCCATGCTCGGCTACGATTCTCCCGCCGATCTCATCGCGTCGGTAACGGATATCTCAAAACAAGTATTCTACGACCCGGCAGAAAGAGAAAAGTTGCTCAATCAAATCGATCATCATGATGCACTAATAGGATTTGAATGCCGTTATCGCAGAAAAGACGGGGAGATTGTATGGGTTTCGCTGGATGGACATGCCGTTCTCGACCGGGATGGGAGATTCCTCCACTATGAAGGCTTTTGCGAAAACATTACCGAGAAACACTTGGGAGTGGAGCGCCTGAGGGGAGCGCTGGGCGCGACGGTCAACGCCATAGCGGCGGCCGTTGAGGCTAAAGACCCCTACACGGCAGGTCACCAGAGTCGCGTGGCTGATCTTGCGCAGGCAATAGCCGCTCAAATCGATCTTCCTGCCGATCAGATCGAAGGGCTGAGGCTGGCGGCGCTGATTCATGATCTTGGAAAGATCACCGTTCCCGCTGAAATTCTCACAAAGCCTAAAAAACTGCTGGAGATTGAGTTCGATCTTATCAAGCTGCATAGTCAGACTGGCAATGACATTCTGAAAGACATCGACTTTCCATGGCCGATCGCGAGGATTGTTCTAGAGCACCATGAACGCATGAATGGATCCGGCTACCCAAATGGTCTAAAAGACGATCAGATACTCATTGAATCAAGAATACTGGCAGTCGCCGATGTTGTGGAGTCGATGGCTTCCGTCAGGCCGTATCGCCCGAGTCTAGGAATTGATGCGGCACTCGAGGAAATCGAGAAGAACAAGGGAATCCTGTATGATACCTTGGTTGTGGACAGCTGTGTTCGTCTGTTCCGCGAGTTAGGGTATAGCCTTCCGCTAAATTAACCGCCCAGAATTAAATTGATGAGCTTTGCAGGCTCTTAACCCCCCAAAGCGTGGAAATACTCATCGTTTTATCGTAGTCCATGATCCAGAGTATGTTCAGATCCTTCTTTTCATAATACATGCCTAAGCGCTGGGGCTCTAAAAAACGGTCTCTGTATTTAACGATCACATGAAAATCGCCGTCGGATTCCATTACGCAGACCGAGGAGGCCTCCCTGCCGAGTCGATAAACCAAAGCGATCGCGAAATCCTCGCAATCCCCGCCGCCTTTTGAATCGAATTCGCTGGGGCTTTTCCAATATTCGCCAAAATCATAATAATATTTGTTCGAGGCCACCTCTGACCATGCGCTGAGCAAGTCCTCTTCATTGTAGGTGTAACCCTTCTGGTTAAACGCGAAAGGCGCGCATCCCGCAAGCACCGCACTGGCAATAGCTGCTGCAAGCAAGGACTTTCGCATGGACAACTCCTATTGGCGTTACTCTTTAGGAAATGTCTGACATTCAATAGGGCGGATAATGGTTCTTATAATGCACATACAGAGCTATGTCAATTAAAAATCAGCATTATCGGCAGAAGGAGTGGTATTGAGGGTTTGGGTTCTTTATGCCCAGCATTAAAGTTTGGATTTTCCTTTTTCCATCTCAGCTCTCACCAGGCTATCGCAGCGCTCGTTATCCTCTACTCCGGCATGGCCTTCCACCCAGTGGAAGGAGGGTTTGAGTTTCTGTGCCAGGGCGTCCAGCCTCACCCAGAGGTCCTGATTCTTGACGGGTTTTTTGTCCGCAGTTTTCCAGCCCCGGGCCTTCCAGGAAGGAAGCCAGGAGCAGAGGCCGTTTTTAACATACTGGGAGTCGGTAAAAACAGCGATGGAGGCGCCCAGCCATTCGGGACTGGCTATGCCCCGTTTTTCCCCTCCTGGGCTTGACGAGGCGAGCTTTGCCTCAACCTGGCGCCGCCTGGAGGAAAGGTAGGCAAGCGCTTCTATGACGGCCTGGAGTTCCATTCTATTGTTAGTGGTATCGGCCTCGAAGCCCGAAGCTTCCTTAAGCCGGGAGTCGTAGCGCATTACGTAAGCCCAGGCTCCGGGGCCCGGGTTGCCTGAACAGCCGCCGTCGGTGTGCACAATGATTTCGCTCATGCCGCTATGATGACAGAAAGCCAGGACCTCGACAATCGAGGCTGTATTTAATTTCTCGGCGATTGGCCTGATCGTCGAATGGGCCCTCTGGTATTGTATAAGCAGACTCCGAGGGATACACTACTCTGTCATGTTAAAAGAATACAGAACTATCCTGCCGTACTTAAAAAAATATCGCCTTTACTACGGTCTGGGCATCTTTTTCCTCGTGATTGTGGACGCTGCGCAGATTTTCATTCCACGACTGATTAAGAAGGCTGTGGATATCATCGCCGATGGCGGCTATACCATGGCCGATGTCATAGAGCCGGCCCTGATGATGGTCGGGCTCATGGCTTTTATCGCCGTAGGCCGCTATTTTTGGCGGTACTTCATTATCGGAGCCTCGCGACGTATCGAGGCGGAGCTGCGGAACAAGCTATTCAGCCATTTTATGGAGATGTCTTCGGACTTCTTCCAGGACAACAAAACCGGCGATCTGATGGCCAGGGCTACCAACGACATGAATGCTGTCCGTCAGTCCGTAGGCATGGGCTTTGTCTCCTTCGTGGACGGCATCTTTATGTCTTCACTCATCCTGATCGCCATGATCTCCGACAATGCCTCGGTAGCTCTCTATACAGTTATTCCACTGCCATTGGTAACTGTTTTGATCCTCTTCTTCGGCACGATGGTGGGTCGTCAGTTTAAAAGGGTGCAGGAGGTTTACTCCAAGCTCTCGGACATCGCCCAGGAGACAATCTCGGGCATGAGGGTTGTAAAAGCCTTTGTAAAGGAACGGTATTTCTCCGCCCGGTTTTCCCAGACAAACGACAGCTACAGAGACGCCACCATGGATCTAGTGAAGACCTTCGGTCTCTTCTTTCCCCTCATTTCCTTTCTTGCAGGCTTGAGTACGGCGATCCTCGTATTGGCCGGCGGCGGTGCCGTGATCGCCAACAAAATGAGCCCCGGGGACATCATCGCCATGATCGCGTACCTGGAAATGCTCATCTGGCCGATGATGGGAGCAGGATTCACGGTCAATCTCATTCAGCGAGGCTCGGCAAGCCTTAAACGGATCAATGAGGTTCTGGACAGAAAGAGCACGATCGTCGAGGCTCGGGATGCGCTGGACATTCAGCCTTCCGGCGCTCTGGAAATAAAGGAGCTGGAATACTCGTACGGCAAGAACGGGCCAAAGGTTATTCAAGGGATAAGCTTTTCGGTGGGCGAGGGCGAGACCCTCGGCATACTCGGCAGGGTGGGCTCGGGCAAGACTACCCTTATCAAGCTCCTGCCCCGCATTCTCGATCCTGGCGCAGGCAGGGTTTTTATCGGAGGCAGGGACAGTTCAGCCTTTACGCTTTCGGGGCTGCGCAGCGCCTTCGGCTTTGTGCCCCAGGAATCTTTTCTCTTCTCCGCCTCGGTGCGGGATAACATTCTGTTCGGGGTGGATGACTGTTCTAACGAACGGTTTGATCAGCTTTCTAAAATCGCTTCGCTCGACAAGGACTTGAGCCTCTTTCCTGCAGGCTGGGATACAATTGTCGGGGAGCGGGGTCTGACCCTCTCGGGCGGACAAAAACAGAGGATAGCCATCGCCAGAGCCCTGGCGCTGGATCCGCAGATACTGGTGCTGGACGATGCGCTCTCCGCCGTGGACGCTGAAACCGAGGAGAGAATTCTGCAGAACCTCTTATTGGAGCGGGCGGGAAGAACCAATATTCTGGTTTCCCACCGGGTTTCCACTCTGCGTCATGCGGACAGAATCCTGGTCCTGGACGGCGGGAAGATGCTGCAGTACGGCAGTCATGAGGAACTGATGAAAGACAAGAAGGGCTTCTACGCTGAAATTGCCCGGCTTCAGGAATTGGAGACCGAACTGTCCTCCGTCTCCCAGGAAGGGGGGCGTTAGCCATGGCCGATTTCTTCGAAACCGATGATGTAACCAAGGGCTACGATTCCACCATAGCTTCCCGCATTCTCTCGTATATGAAGCCCCATAAGGCCATAGCCATCGCGGCCCTGCTGGCCCTTATCGTAAGTACCGCCGGCGAGCTCTTGAGCCCCGTGCTTATCAGAAGGGCGATCGACGATGCCCTGATGAAGACCTGGTTCTCCGTCTCCGCTGCGCTTGAGGGCACGAAAGAGGCGAGTCTCATAAAACTCTCCGATTCCGATCCCCTCATCGGGGATAGGATTTACCTGAGAAGCTCCCGGTTCTCCTCCCTGAGCTCCAGTGATAGAACATCCCTGGCCGAAGCCGGGGTTTTCGATACTAAGGAAATGTATGTCTTTCCCCTCGACCCTGAACAGGAAGAGCAGGCTGCCCTGATTTCGGCCAATGCCGAGCTGTTCAGCCTCGGGTCCAGCCATGGAGTGATCTCCATCGAGAATCTTCGCAGCCTGCCCTCGGCACAGGCCCGCGCCCTGCGCCGCGCCGACAGCGCCCTGGTGTTGCGCTATGTGATAATTCTGGGGCTGATCCTGCTGGCCATTCTCGCCTCGACCTTCGTCATGGTCTACTTCAGCAATCTCCTGGGCTTGCGCGTGATGAAAGACATGCGGATGCAGCTTTTCGGACATGTTTTAAGCCGGTCCTTCGCGTTTCTCAACAAGCAGCCGGTGGGCCGCCTGGTTACCCGCATGACCAGCGACGTCGAAACGATAAACCAGTTCTTTACCGATGTGCTCTCGGCCTTTATCAAGGATGCGTCGATCATGGCCGGCGCCCTGGCGGTGCTGTATTTCTTCGATGT
>JAVEYV010000183.1:0-5047 GCA_034003305.1 Spirochaetia bacterium
TCTGCATGAGAGCCAGACGCTCTGCATTGATGAGGTTGCGGGTGCCGTCGGTTAGGGGGACGTGCATGGTGATGACGTTGGACCTGCGGCAGAGCTCGTCCAGGCTGACGAATTCGATCCAAGCGGAGAGGCTTTTCTGCACCGCTTCGGGGAGGAACTCGTCGTAGCCGACGATTTTCATGCCGAAGGAGTCGTAGCAGGCCTTGGCGATGGTCTGACCGATCCGTCCGCAGCCGATGACGCCCAGGGTTTTGCCCCGCAGGTCCTTGGGCAGGTAGGCGTAGCGGATCTTGAAGTTGCCTTTGCGGGTTTCTCTGTCCAGGGCGGGGAGCTGCTTGTAGAGGGCGAAGATAAGGGCCAGGGCGTGCTCGGCCACGGTGGTGGTGTTCACTCCCAGGCTGGAGGAGACGATGACTCCGTGCTCGGTGGCGGCCTTGAGGTCGACATTGTCGAAGCCGGCGCCGGTGCGGGAGATGTGCTTGAGTTTCTTGCCCTGGGCGATGAGCTCTGTGTTCATCTTGATGCCGGTGCGCAGGACCACCGCGTCGGCGTCAGCCATCAAGGGGCCGACGACAGCGGGGTCTTTGCTGGGGGATTGGATTACTTTAAGTCCAGAATCGATAAGGAGTTGCTTTGCTTCTTCTTCGATGGGCTCGGGTAAGAGGACTGTCCATTGTTCGTTCATTGTAGGGCTCCTTTGGGGCTTAGCGGAGATAGCGGCCGCCGACGACGTCGAGGGTGATGCCGGTGATGTAGCTGGCCTCGTCGGAGGCGAGGAAGACTACGGCGGCCGCGATCTCTTTAGGTTCGGAGAGGCGCCGTAAAGGGATGGCGCTCATGATGCGGGCCTGTTCCTCTTCGGCTTTGTTGCCCCAGAGGTTCTTCATGCGCTCGCCGGTGAGGGTGACGGTGGGGGCGACGGCGTTGACCCTGATGCCGTGCTTACCGTAGTCGTAGGCCAGCTGGCGCATGAGGCCTTCGACGCCCGCCTTGGCTGAGGTGTAGGCCACGCCTGCCAGGGAGGCTCTCCAGTGGCCGGCCAGGGCCGAGATGTTGACGATGGCGCCGCCCTTGGCTTCGATCATGTGGGGCAGGACTGCCTGGCAGCAGAAGAAGGCGCCCTTGAGGTTGACGTTGAGCACCAGGTCCCAGTGCTTTTCCTCGATCTCTTCGAGTTCGTAGGGGGTATTGAGGCCGCCGCCCGCGTTGTTGACCAGGATATCGATGGAACCTAGGTCTTTCTTGACCGAGGCCATGACAGCCTGTACGTCGGCTTTCTTGGTGACGTCCATGGGATAGCCCGCGGCCTGGTAGCCCTTGGCCTTGAGGGAATCGACGGCGGCGTCGATCTGGGTCTTGTTGATATCGGTGATGACTACTTTGGCTCCCTCGTCGGCGAGGGCGGTGGCTATGGCATAGCCCATGCCCTGGGCCGAGCCTGTGACGATGGCCACTCTATTTTCTAAACGTTTCACGCTGTGCTCCAAAAGTTAATTTTCGGGGTCTGACCCCGGGTTGTGAAAAAAGGCTCTTTTCGAATCGCTTAGATTCGAAAAGAGCCTTTTTGTCACTTCATAGTACGCCTGGTATGAGGCTTAGGCTCGGTTGTTGAATTCGCGCTTCTCGGCGGGAACCTTGACGGGGAATTTCTTGACTTCCTCGAGAAGGGCGGCCAGGCCCTTGGAGGCCAGGTCGAAGAACTTGACGCCCTTTTCCTTGCTGGCGCGCAGGGGGTTGCCGATGGTGGCGGTGTCGGAGTACTCGTGGTGCTCCATGGGAACCCACATGTTCTCGCCGCCCTGGAAGGTGACCATGCCTGAACCGTCGTGCTTGCTGAAATTGGGGCCCATCCAGCGGGGGGCGTGGGTGCGGTCGGGCTTGGCCTTGTCCATGTCGATAAAGCCGCTATAGGCCCAGGCGGTGCTGGTCTCGATCTCGCCGGCGTGCCATCCCGGGGTTTCCTCGGGCGGTCCTTCGACGATGCCCTTCAAGAGTTCGTAGTTGCGCTCGGTGGGGGTCTTGTACCAGCCGACGAAGGCGCCGGACTCGTAGCGGATCCTGCGGAGGATTTCGTCGATTACCTTGGAGTTGGATCCGTGGTGGGTCACGAAGACGAGCTTGTTGTAGCCGTGGTAGATAAGGCTCTTGGCCAGATCGTACACGATGCGGCGATAGGTGTCGCCGGAGAAGGTGAGGGTGCCGGTGCCCTGGCCGAGCTCGCCCATGTGGTGGGGGGAGTAGCCGACGGGGATACAGGGGGTGTAGAGGGTGTTGGAAAGCTCCGCGGCTCTCTCGATTACGCCCATAGCGGTGAAAGCGTCGGTGCCGAGGGGGCAGTGGGCGCCGTGCTTTTCGTTGGATCCCATGGAAATAAGAATCGTGTCATTGGTCTTGAGATGCTGCGCTACTTCGTCGTAGCTCATCTCGGCGATATTCATACTCTTAGGTCTCGCCATTCAATTCTCCTTTTCGCTCTTCTTTGCGAGCGTCTCATAAATGTACGGCTTTTTTGCCGGTAGTTCAAATTTTTTAGAAGCCGCTCTGTTCCAGGTCGGCCTTGAGGACGGCCAGGTTCTCGGCGGAAAGGCCCTTGTAGGGTCTGCGGGGTAAACCGCCCGCGAAGCCTACCAGGTCCATGGCGGCCTTGACGCCGGCCACGCCGAAGGCGCCGGATACCTTGGTGTTGAGGCTCACCAGTTTGGCGTTGAGTTCCTCCACCAGCTCGTTTTTGCCGGCGAGGATTGCGTTGTAAAGGTCGGCGCACTGCTGGGGGAAGACGTTGGCCAGGGAGAGTACGCCGCCTTTTCCGCCCCTGCGCATGAGGTCGAGGAAGTAGGAGGCCGAGCCGGCCAGGACGTGGAATTTATCGGAACCGGCGGCCAGGTTTTCGATGTAGGTTTCCTTGGAGCTGTCTTTGACGCCCGCGATATTGGGGTGGGCGGCCAGGCGCAGCGCCAGGGCCTGCTTTACCACCACGCCGGCGTTCACCGAGGGGTTGTTGTAGATCACTATGGGGATTGGGGAGGCGTCGGCGACTTCGAAGGCATGGCGCTCCTGGAGTTCGTCGTTCATTTTCTTGGCGAAAAAGCAGGGCATGAGGACCGAAGCCATCTTGGCGCCTTTGTCTGCGGCCTTTTTAACCAGATCGATGGTCTCCTTGGTGCTTTCGGCACCGCAGCCGGCCATGATCACCTTGTCCTTGGCGGCGGTTTTGACCACCAGCTCGAGCACCTTGAAGCGCTCTTCGATGGACAGGGCCTTGAATTCTCCATTGGTGCCCAGGACAAAATAGCCCTTGAGGCCGGTGGAATTCATCTTCTCCACGTTGCCGGCCAGGCCTTCGTAGTCGATTTCGTCGTTCTTGAAGGGGGTTGTCATGGGGGCGAATACGCCGGTGAGCATTTCCATGTTCATCTGTAACTCCTTGTCTGTGTATATGTCGATTTGACTCGATTTCCAAAAAACATGTCTTCTTCCTAGTTTGCGTCGAGCTCCGAGCGGAGCAGCGAAAGCCGACGCTCCCGGTCTTTAACGAAACGCTTGACGCCTTTCAGGAGCCAGGCGGGGCTTAAGCGGGCTTCGTCCAGCACTTCTTCCAGATTGCCGCCGCTTCTCCAGCGGTCGTCCCAGTCGGGGCTGAGGGCGTAGTCGGCCGCCAGGGGGTTGAAAAGCCAGTCTTCCATGAGGGTCTTGGCCTGGGTGGAGACCACGGTGGAGTCGGCTCTGTCCTGGGGGGAAACCACGGTGGCGCGGTAAGCAGGGCTCTGGCGCGCGAAGAGTTCGGCGCTGACCACGCAGACTACCTTGCAGTTGAGTTTTTCGATCTGGGGCAAAATCTTCAAAATTCCGTCCACGGCGCTGGTGCCCTGAACGAAGAGGGTGCCTCCCCTGGGTCTGGAGGGATCGGCTTCCTTGAGCACATAGGCGCCCTTGGCGGCTTCGAAATGGGAGGGTATGCCCAGCTTCGCCCGGTCGGGTAGCTGTATGGCGGGCCTGGTGAGGTGAAGGGCGATTATGGGCACCTCGGTGGCCAGGGCGGCGCCCAACAGCACCGGGACTTCGTTGTATTCCCAGGGGTGGAGGTTGATGACCTGGCCCTTGGGAAAGAGTCTGGTTACCCCGGGGGAGAATATGCCGAAATGGGTGCGGGAGTCGTCGGCGGTTTCCGGGCCTGAGTGGCCGGCCACGTAGATTACCTTGCCCATTTTGAGCTGGCAGTCCTGGGTGAGCTGGCTGTAGAGCCTTAAAGAACCGTAGACCAGGTATGAGAAGGATGCGTAGGTGGAGGTGGCTCCCCAGAATCCGTCGAAGGTTTTTTCTGGATCGGCGGAAAGGTTGACGCTGGCCATGCCGGTCATCAGCCCTGCGTTGGCGAACTCGGTGATCTCCTGGGGCAGGAGGCTGCCTTCGGGGCTGCCGTGACGCAGGTACCAGCCGTAGCCGGGGAAGTCGCCGTAGGCCTTGGCAAAGCCGTCGATATTGGTAGAGCCCGCCAGGTCGGCGGAGGAGACCACAAAGAGGGGTCTTCCGTATTCCTTGGCGCCGAAGGCGTTGACCCAGGCGCCCCAGCGGGCCAGGGCCGCTCTGTTGGCCGCGGAGGCACCGGGCTTGAGGTAGAGATCCTGGGGATAACGGCGGTAGTCGTAAAGTCGCTTGTCGTTGAAGGGGCTGGCTGTCTTGGCTGCGCTGCCGGCAGCGGGCGGAAGCGCGGCGCTTGCTGCGCTGAGTTTGAAGCCTTCGATCCGCTCGGGGACGCTGTCGCCCAGTTCCACCAGCCGGTCGGCCAGGTAGTTCACCAGGGCTTCGTCCTTTTTCAGTACGTCGAAAACTGCTTTCAGGTTGGCTTCAAATTCCGCGGCCAGGGCTTTTTCGTCCTTTGGGGCCGCTCCGTCCACATTGACAAAGGCGGCGCCGTACTTGGCGGCGAATTCCTTGCGCACTGTCCAGAATTTTTCGCTGTTCAGCTTGTGGGGGGTGCCGTGGGAGGCGTTGTCGTAGCTTAGATAGCCCCTGCCCTTGCGGGATTTAACCCAGGTGACGGCGGGGC
>JAVEYV010000184.1:0-5044 GCA_034003305.1 Spirochaetia bacterium
GAACGAAGCCGCCCGAACCTTGGGAGCAGGTCCAGGCCAGGCCTTGCTCCGTGTGGATATCCCCGCCATGGCGCCCTCGGTCGCCAGCGCCGCGGCCTTCGCCTTTTCCCTGACCATGGGAGACGCCAATATACCCCTCATCGTCGGAGGAAGCCGGGAAACCCTTCCCCTCCTTCTCTATAGGCTGACTTCTTCGTACCGCTTCAGCGAAGCCTGCGCGGTCGGCATCATACTCGCCGCATTCACCAGCGTAGCTTTTTTCCTCAAGGAGGGACGCAGTGAAGTATCTTGAAATAGAGGATCTGCGCCTCTCCCGGGGCGCCTTCAATCTGGAAATATCCTTAAGTCTGGATCGGGGACAGACGGGGGTTATCCTGGGGCCTTCGGGCTGCGGCAAGACCAGCCTTTTGCGCTGCATAGCAGGCCTGGAGCATTCCCTAAGCGGCGGCATCCGGGTCAACGGCATCGATATCAGCCCGCTGGCGCCGGAAAAGCGCAGGCTTGGTTTTGTATTTCAGGACCTCGCCCTCTTCGAACATCTGGATGGAAGAGGCAATCTGGAGTTTGGCCTGAAGCTGGCTGGAATTGAAAAGACCAGGCGCAAAGAGATATGCGACAGGCTTGCTCAAACCCTGCGGATCGCTTCGCTTATGGACCGGAAGCCCGGGACCATGTCCGGCGGTGAAAAACAGCGCCTAGCCTTTGCCAGAGCCCTGGCAACGAGTCCTGAGATGCTCCTTCTGGATGAGCCGCTCTCCTCGCTGGATGCTCCTCTGCGCAAGGAACTCAGACGTTATCTGCGATCCATGCTCAAGCAGGAAGGCATCACAGCCCTCCACGTTACCCACGATGTGGAAGAAGCCCTGGACCTGGGAGACAGGCTTTTTATCATGAACAAGGGCAGGCTGGTTGCCGAGGGAAGCCCCTCGGCAATATTCAATAATCCGCCTGATGCCTGGTGCGTGAATTTTTTGGGTTTGGGCCTTATTCTCTCCGTGGAAGTCCAGAATGGCAACAAACAGGCTCAAATCTTCATCAGCCCCTATGGAGATTTTACCTTACCCGCTAAACATCCTTCCCTCGAACGCCAATCAGAACCTAATGATGTATTCTATTTCATACCTTCTTCGGCTGTTTACGAAGTTTCTCGGGCTGATTCGGGCAAGGATACCCTTTACGGTACTGTTGAAAGCATATCGGAGAGAAACGGGCATTACCGCAGCCGCCTTCGTCTTATGCCAAAAGAGAATAAAAAAGGAACCCTCGTAAACGAAGATCCCTTTATCGAATTCGATACCGTGGAGCGTCCTGGCTTCGTCGAGGGCGGTCCCGGGTACTTGCGAATTCGTCCTGAATACTGCAGCCTCCTTCCCGGATCGGCGGCTTCCCCCCTCAGGTCCTAAGCATACCGGCGATACCTTCGGCCGAGGCAGCTGCATCGTCACCCTTTTTCCAGCCGTAGCGATACCTGGCGGCCAACTCGTACAAGGCCAGCCGTTGGGCAAAGAGCGCGGCCGCCCTGCTCCGATAGTCTTCGGAAACAAGAAGGGGCCGTGCAGCCCGCTCAAGCTCGAGACGTTTAAGAAGTTCCTCCAGGGGCACATCGATCCATACCGAAACAAAGTCTTTCCTGAGCATCGCTCTATTTTGATCCGACAGTATAATTCCACCGCCGCAGGAGAGAACGCAGGCCTCGGGACTCTGGGCTGTTTCGGCGAGCATAGACCGCTCCAGTTCCCTGAAGGCGGCCTCGCCTCGGTGTTGAAATATCTCACTGATGCTCATGGATTCCCTACGCTCAATCAGTTCGTCCAGGTCGATATACGAGAGACCGAGCAGCTTGGCCAACAGAGGTCCTATGCTGCTCTTTCCGCAGCCCATGAAGCCCAGGAGGGCCAGCTTCACCGGCAGAGGGCCGGAAAATGGGCGTTCAGGATAGGATTTCACGGATAAGCCTCTCCCAGTTGCCCGAAAGTATCTTGGATACCGCCTCTTCTCCATATCCGCGTCCCTCCAGACCCCGGGCCAGCCGCGGGAATTCCGAGGCATCGGTCAATACATGGTCTCCCTTATCGGTGTAACCGTCAAAATCCGAACCTATGCCCACCGCATCCAGGCCCCCTACCTTTACCAGATGATCGATATGATCGAGAAAAGCTTCAAAACACCCTGCAGCAGGATCGGTACGAACAAAATCGGGGACCATGACGGCGCCCACCACCCCTCCGGAATCGGCGATGCGGCGTATCTGTTCATCCAGAAGATTCCGCGGAAAGGGATTGAGTGCCCGGGCATTGGAGTGGGAAGCGATAAAAGGCCGTTTCGCCGCAGCCGCAAGGTCCTCGAAGGCCTGATCCGAAAGATGGGATGCATCGACAATCATGCCCAGATTCTCCATCGCCTCCACCAATTCAAGGCCGAGGGGGCTGAGCCCGTCCGCGCCTTCGGCTCTCACGCCACGGCCGAAGGCGTTTCTCCGGTTCCAGGTAAGGCCTATCGCGCGGACACCCCGATCGTAAAAGTATCCCAGATTGTCCAGGCTGCCTTCCAGGGCCTCTGCTCCCTCAATGGAGAGCAAACCCGCTACGCTGCTGCCCCGAACCGTCTTGTCCAGCTCTGCCGCCTTGCGAAGCGGGAAAAGACTTCCGCCGGATCGTGCGTAGAGTGCATCGAACTCGTCCAAGAGCCGGATCGCCTGCGCCTTGGCCCTATGAAGCTCCGAATCCTCGATAAAGAGGGCGAAAAATTGGCAGCGAACTCCCCCTTCAAGAAGCTTGGGCAGATCAATGTAAGACTTTTCGTTCCTGCTGAAAAAATCCAGGCGTCCCTCGATTCCGGCGACAGCGTTGGATCCTGTCACGCTCAAGAGGGTGTCGCAGTGCGCGTCGATTACCGAATAGTCTTTATACATCACCTCGCTCCTTGATGCGTGCGATTTCGTCCCGCAAAGTCGCGGCCTCCTCGAATTCCAGGTTTTTCGCATGCTCGAGCATGCGCTGTTCCATGGCCTTGATCAGGGACTTTCTCTGCTCCGGCACCAGGAGATTGTGGGTCCGTTTCAGAAGGTTGAGCTCGTCGAGGGTGGCGTCGATCCGCTCTTCCTTGTGCCGTTCCAGAATGTCCTGTACCGATTTTTTAATCGTCATCGGCGTTATGCCGTGTTCTTCGTTGTAGGCCAGCTGGACCGCCCTTCTCCGGTTTGTCTCGCCTATGGCAGTCTTCATTGCATCGCTCTCCCGATCGGCGTACATGACAACAAGACCTGCGGCGTTTCTGGCAGCCCTGCCGATGATCTGGATGAGACTCGTGGCGGAGCGTAAAAAACCAATCTTGTCTGCGTCCAGAATGGCAATGAAGGATACCTCCGGCAGGTCTATGCCCTCCCTGAGCAGATTGATGCCCACCAGTACATCGAAGGTGCCCGAGCGCAGCTGGGTGAGAATTTCGACCCGCTCTATGGTCTCCACCTCCGAGTGGATGTAGCGCACCTTCAAACCCAGGCCGGCAAGGTATTCGCTCAGCTCCTCGGCCATTTTCTTGGTGAGGGTTATTATGAGGCTTCGCTCTCCCCGCTCGCTGCGCTCCCGAACCCTGGCGTAGATATCCTCCATCTGCCCCTCGGTAGGTCTGACGAGGATTTCGGGATCCACCAGTCCGGTAGGCCTGATCAGCTGTTCTGCCACGACCGAGGAACGGCCCATCTCTACTTTGCCGGGTGTCGCCGACACATAGATCGTGGTTCCCACCATGGACTCGAACTCGTCGATGGTGAGAGGACGGTTGTCCAGGGCGCAGGGAAGCCGGAACCCATAGTCCACAAGGGAGGTTTTCCGGCTCCGGTCCCCGGCGTACATGGCTCCTATCTGAGAGAGGGTTACGTGGGATTCGTCGATAAAGGTCGTGAAGTCCTTGGGGAAGTAATCGATCAGAACCCCCGGCCTCTCCCCGGGTTTTCTGCCCGCCAGGGGGGAAGAATAGTTTTCTATGCCGGAACAGTAGCCCATCTCCTCCAGCATTTCGATATCGTACTCGGTCCGGGACTTGATTCTCTGGGCTTCCAGCAGCTTGTTCTGGGAGATGAAGAGTTCGTATTGCGCCTGAAGCTCGGCCTTTATCTTGTCCAAGGCGCGGTGCACCATATCCTCGGGCATGACAAAGTGCTTGGCCGGATATATTACCGCCTCCTCAAGATCAGCTCCCGCAATCCCCGTGAGGGGATCGAACTTCCGAATCCGTTCCACCGTATCGAAATCCAGCTCAATTCGGTACGCATCCTCAGCATAGGCCGGATAGATCTCGATAAGGTCGCCCCGGACCCTGAAACGGCCCCGTTCCAGAATGGCGTCGTTCCGTTCGTATTGGAGAGAGATAAGGTTCCGCTTGAGCGTATCCAGATCCGCAGGCCTGCCCTTGTCCAGGTAGACCCTCATGTCCCTGTACAGATCGGGCGAACCCAAACCGTAGATGCAAGAGACGGTGGCCACGATGATGACATCCCGGCGCTCCATGAGCGCGGTGGTGGCCGAGAGCCGCATCCTTTCGATTTCCTCGTTTATGCTGGAGTCCTTTTCGATGTAAAGATCTTTCGAAGGGACATAGGCCTCGGGCTGGTAGTAATCGTAATAGGAAACGAAGTACTCGACGGCGTTATCAGGGAAAAAGCCCTTGAATTCGCGGTAGAGCTGAGCCGAGAGGGTTTTGTTATGAGAGATTATCAGCGCGGGTTTCTGGAGCCGCTCGATTACCTTCGCCATGGTAAAGGTCTTCCCCGAACCGGTAACACCTTTGAGGGTTAAGAATTTTTCGCCCGCTTCGGCACCCTTAACCAAACTCTCGACAGCCCTGCCCTGGTCCCCCGACAGCTCGAAGGGGGCTACTACCTTGAATGCTTTCATGCTTGCCTTTTGTGCCTTCCATCGAGGTCAGACAGCCTCGAACTCCGCGTCACCAGCGGTCTCTGCGCCCTCAGCGTCCCTGACTCTGTTCAGAGAGCTGCACCGGAACCTTAAGTTTTCTTGTCCCGCGGAAGACCTCAACCTCGACG
>JAVEYV010000185.1:0-5036 GCA_034003305.1 Spirochaetia bacterium
TTTCAAGGTCGTGTTCCAGGGCCATGTACATATTCGACAAGGTTTGGGCCTGAACTCCCTGGGTGGCGTCGATCACCAAAACGGCCCCCTCGCAGGAGGAGATCGCCCTGGACACCTCGTAGGAAAAATCCACGTGGCCCGGTGTGTCCACCAGGTTGAGGATATAGGTTTTCCCGTCCGCGGCGGTATAGGGCAGCGTTATCGCCTGGCTTTTTATGGTAATGCCCCGTTCCCGCTCGATGTCCATATTGTCCAGCATCTGGCTCTGCATCTTACGGGCGTCCACAAGCTGGGCCTTTTCGATAAAGCGGTCGGCCAGGGTGGATTTTCCGTGGTCTATATGGGCGATAATGCAGAAATTCCTGATGAGATCCTTGTCGTGCATTGTTGCATTCTACATAAAAGACCGATTCTACGCAATTGCGCGAGTTCCCCGGCGTCGATATAGTAGCCCCATGCTAGAAGGTTTCAAGAGTCTCCCGCGCAACGCCAAAGCCTGCATCGCCACCGAACCGCTCTGGGCTCTCTTTGCGCCTGCCACAATCTATTTCATGCCCCTGTTCCAGAAGCAGCTGGGCCTTACCGAACTGCAGATGGGCAGCCTTAATTCCATCAATATAGCCGCAGGACTCCTCTTCTACCTTTTTGCCGCTCCCATTACCAATAAGCTGGGCCGCAGAAGCACCAGCTTCTGGTTCGATTTCGCTGCATGGACCCTGCCCATGATCCTCTGGGCAATGGCCCGATCCTATACCTGGTTTCTCTTCGCCACCATCGCCAATGCCGTGGTGCGGATAATCTATGTTTCCTGGAACCTTCTTCTATCCGAGGATGCCAGCGAAACCCAGCGCCCCGCCATTTTCGGCTACATCAACGCCATAGGCTCCCTGGGAGGCATCACAACACTCGCAGGCGGCCTCCTTATACAGAAGTACGGGGTCCTGCCGGCCATGCGGGGCCTTTTCTGGGGCGGCGCCGTAGCCATCAGCGCCCTTTTCATCATCCGTTATTTCTACAGCAGGGAAACCAAGGTAGGCGAGTTCATGATGGCCAGAACCAAGGGAGAAAGCCTGCTGCGCCTGGTGGTACGGCAGCTGCCCGGCGCCCTGCACGCTCTGAAGGAACCCTTTTTTCGAAGAATGACGGGCATCTTCTTTATCGGCAATGCCGTGCTGTCCATAGATTTTTTCAGGGTCCTCTATCTCAAGGATGTAAAGGCCCTCAACCCCCTCACCGTTTCCCTCCTCCCCGCCCTGGGCGCTGTCCTTTCTTTCATCGTCTTCTTCGTCATCCTGCCCCGACGTAAGGGACAGAAGGATAAAAAAAGCCTGAAGCTCGCCTTTCTGGCCTGCCTGGTCGCCCAAGTGCTTTTCATCCTGATGCCCCGAGGCTCAATAGCCGCCTCCATCCTGGTATTCCCTTCCCTCCAGGCCTCGGTGGCGCTATTCCAAACCTTCAGGGACACGGTCTTCATGAACGGCACGGATGCGGAACTCAAAAGCGACCGGTTCAGCCTCATTCAGATTCTCATGATGTTCTTCAGCATCCCCATGGGCGCTCTGGCAGGCTTTCTGTATTCCCGTGACCCCCGCCTGCCCTTCGTCATGGCATCGGCCCTCTATCTGGCTGGATTTTTCCTTGCCAGGAGTATCCAAAAGCTTGGAGATACCGCATGAGCGCCATCCGGCAGCTTGCAGTCGAGGCTCCGGTACAGGCATCCAGGCTTCGCTTTCTCCCCTCAGGCGAAGCTCGCACGGGGGGAGCCTATGTCCTGTTTTGGATGCAAAAATCCCAGCGAAGCAGGGATAATCCGGCTCTCGAGCTGTCTGTGCATATGGCCAACGCCCTGGGGATCCCCCTGCTCTGCGTCTTTGTGCTCTGCGAGTACCCCCGGGCAGAGGCGCCCCAGTACCGTTTCATGCTCCAGGGGCTCCGGAGCTGCGCTGAAGAGATCAGAGCCCGGGGCGCAGCCTTTGCTCTCCTTCAGGGGGAGCCGGCGGAACAGGTTCTCCGGTATGGGGCCGAGGCGGCAGTCCTTGTCGCCGACGAGGGAAAGCTTTCCTTCGAGCGGCGCTGGAGAGACAGCATCGCCGCCAGTCCCGGCAGACCGGACATGGTGATCGTTGAGACCGAGTCCGTCGTACCGCCGGCTGCGGTCAGCGATCATCTTGAATGGTCGGCGGCGACTATCCGCAGGAAGATCTCAGCCCTCCTGCCCTTTTACCTTCCCCGGGCCGCCGAAAACGAAGAATGCTGCCGAATAGCCTTTCAGGGTCAGCCGGGCGACGACTCGCTTTTTTCTCAGGCCCTTGGGAAGGAAAAACGGGGGGCCGGCGGCGGGGAAATAGAGGCTACTGCTTACAAAAAGGGAAAAGCCCTCCTTAGCGGCGGCGCAGAAGACGAAGCTGCTGCCAGTCGGCAAGGTTTTGGCTCCCTTCTGCATCTGCAGCGACTTAGCCTTGTCTCAGGACAGGCTGTAGGTATGGAGCGCTTTGAGGATTTTTTACACTCCGGAGGCCTGGAACGCTACGCGACGGAGCGCAACGACCCCAGCGCCAAGGCGGGCAGCGCCATGAGCGCATATCTGCATTTCGGACAGATTTCGCCGGCCAGGCTTGCGCAAAAAGCCCTGGAGCATTCAGCTTCCGCGGCCCAGGCTTATGTCGAGCAGCTGGTCGTTCGAAGGGAATTGGCCCTGAACTACGTCCTGCACAATCCAGGCTACCTCGAGTACAAATCCGCGGCACCCGACTGGGCGCAGCGAAGCCTGGCTTCCCGCACGCATCCTGCGAAGGCGTACAGCGACCGGGAACTGGAAGAGGCCCGTACCGAAGATCCATACTGGAACGCCGCCCAAAAGGAACTCATCCTCCACGGAGCGATTCACAACTATATGAGGATGTATTGGGGCAAGCAGCTGCTACAGTGGTTTTCCGATCCCTCGGAGGCGTTTTCTGTAGCCCTCCGGCTCAACGACTGCTATTCTCTGGACGGAAGAGACCCCAACGGCTATGCTGGGGTAGCCTGGTGTTTTGGAAGACACGATCGCCCCTGGCCCGAGCGGCCGGGTTTCGGCAAGGTTAGGGCTATGATGGCATCGGGCTTGAGAAAAAAATTCGACATCGAGCGCTATGCCGAAGAAATGGATTCCATATATACTTCAAGAATAAAGGAGACTCTATGAATCTCAACGAACTGGACTATGAAGTGGTCGAAGGAACCCGCCGCGATCATGACGTGGTTATCTATGCCCTTTCCACCTGCGGTTTCTGCAAGCGCGCCATCTCCTTTCTCAAGGATAAGGATTACACATTCCGGTACATTCACCTGGACGGGATCCCCATCGAGACTAAAAACGAGGTAAAACAGGTGCTGAGAGAGCGCTTTAAGGAAAACCCGGCCTTCCCCTTCGCGGTAATCGACGATTCTGAGCACCTGATCGGCTTTATTCAGCCCGATTGGGAAAAGACCCTCGGGCTGTAAGGTTGCGGCATGAGCGAAAAAACCAAGGAACAGACCAGACTCTTCACCCGAATGGTGGCTGAAAAACAGGGCTGGAAACTCAATCCCGATCCTTCCTTTTACGAAGATCTCGTGGAAGGGCTTACGAATAATTATAACCGCCATGGATACTATCTCTGCCCCTGCCGGGACAGCGACGGATCCAGAGAGACCGATAAGAATTCCATCTGTCCCTGCCTCTGGTCGAGGCAGGACATTCTCGAGTACGGAAACTGCTTTTGCGCCCTCTATATCTCCGAAGCCCTGGCGGCTTCGGGCAAGCAGCCTGCGTCCATACCCGACCGGCGCTACGAAGCGTGAGCCGAAACGAAAGCATTTACCTGGATTGGGCAGCCACAAGCCCGCCTGACAGATCAATCCTCGAAGAATGCCTGGATCTTTCCTGCAGCTCCTTCGGCAACCCCTCCAGCACCCACGGCAGGGGCAAGGAAGCAGGGTTGCTCCTGGAAAATACAAGAAACAGCCTCGCAGGAACGATTGAAAACACTGGACATAACGAATCGAGACGTCCTAACGCAAAACCCAGGGGAACGATAGTCTTTACCGGTTCAGGTACCGAGGCTGACCAAATCCCCCTGCTCGCTGTCCTGAGGGCTGCCCTTTCCAAGCCTGCCGGCATCAGGGACTGTCACATGGTCGTCACCGCCATCGAGCATCCTGCCGTCTTCGCCCAGGCAAAACTCCTGGAGCAGCTCGGGATCAGGCTCAGCGTCGTTAATCCCGAAGCCAATGGACAGGTTGAGCCCGAAAAGATCAGGAAAGCGCTGTGTCCCCAAACAAGACTGGTGGCGGTAATGGCGGTCAACAACGAAACCGGGGCAGTCCAGAATATCGGCGAAATCGGCAGGCTCGTACAGGAAGCGCGTAAAGCCTTAGGATATAGAGAAATCCTCTTCCATGTCGACTACGTTCAGGCTTTGGGCAAGCTGCGGTTTTCACTGGATCCGGCCCTTGTGGGAAGCGCGGCTTTTTCCGCCCATAAAATTGGCGGGCCACGGGGAGCCGGGGCGCTCTGGCTGTCGAAGGAAATGGAAGTCCTCGGCGCCGGCGGGGGTCAGGAGGGGGGCATGCGCTCTGGCACGGAGAATCTCTTCGGAGCCCTTGCCTTCGCCCGCTGCGCCGTCAAGGCCGCAGAAAACCTGGAGGAACGGCTTGTAAAGGCCAGAAGGCTCGAAGCCGCGCTGATCGAAGGCATCAGGAAGATACCCGGAGCGCGGATCCTGCCGGAAGGCCGAATGCCAGGCGACCAGGGATTCAGCCCCTGGATCATCAGCGTGGCCTTTCCCGGCTTAAGCGGAGAGGTGCTGGCAAGAGCCCTCTCGGACGAGGGCATAGCCGTCTCCACAGGTTCGGCCTGCTCTCACCTGGAACGTAAGCGCGGTCACCGAGTACTCGACGCCATGGGTATCCATCCTGAACTGTCCTTTTCCTCGCTGCGAATTTCCACCGGCGAGAGCACCGGGGCAGACGATATCGAGTACTTCCTCGCCAAAGCCGCCGACTTGTATCGACGG
>JAVEYV010000186.1:0-5033 GCA_034003305.1 Spirochaetia bacterium
TTACCCTTGTCCTGGACCCCGAGCCGAGCAAGACCAGGGTGTCGGCGGCTATGATAAAGCGCAGCGCCGGAATCCTCCGGGCAGCCGGCTGCCCGGAGGATTCCGCCGGGAGGATACCGGCCGCTGGCATGTCAAGCGAACTGGACAGCAAGGATTCTCCCACCGCCATCGCTTTTGCTTCGGCCAGAGCCCGAACCCTGAATTCGGGTTCCAGGCTGTCGTAGATGCTTTCATCAAGATCCGGTGAGTATGCGACAAAGGGAATAGACAGGGCGTCTAGAATTTCCTTTCTTCGAGGTGACGATGAGGCGAGAACAATGCGTTCCATAGGGGGATAATGACCGGCCAGAGGTATGGCAGTCTAGTCCTGGGCCTGATTGACTGAAGGTCTGCGACCGTATTATCATGCCCTCGCTCCCGGCCCTTTAAACAACAATAGCACGAGGGTTCTCGAGCGATTAGCTCAGCTGGATAGAGCGTCGGCCTCCGGAGCCGAAGGTCGCGCGTTCGAATCGCGCATCGCTCATAGTGATTCGGTATTATAGTGGCGATTGAGGATCATTAATAAGTTAAAATGCTTTTTTAAAATGGTTTTATTTTTTTTCGGAATTTCCTGTTCAATACAGCACCTTCATATTGTATACTTAGTTTTATGACAGCGAGGAGCGCCATCGACATTCTGCTCCATAGTGAACACCAGCAGGTACTGAGAAAGGTTGTTCTGCTCAGACAGGAGTGTCAGCAAAGACCTAAGGGTGCTTTATCGGTAAAGCAGCGAGGCGGCGCCAATTATGTATACCTAGTGAAGCGGGTAGGCCCGAAGGTGGTAACCGAGTATCTGGGAAAAGAAGGCTGCTGGAAGGTAAAGGGCGTCGAGGCAAAGATAAAAGAGCGCCGCCGCTACGAAAGTGAACTCAAGGAAGCGGAAATCCAGCTTTTGCGCCTGGAAAAAATGATTAGGGCTGGAAACGTTTTTTTGTTGAACCAAAACAAAAAATAAGATAAAATATATTGATCGTACGTTTTTCCTGCACAGGCCGCTGGGGAGAACAGAGCCTCGCCCGAAAGAAGGATTGATGAGAGACATCGCCGCGGTCCATCAGACCGAATACGAAACCCCGCCCCTTTGCATAGCCTCGGCTCCAGCGGTGATAAAAATGCTGGGCGAACACACGGCCGACAGTGAGGGGATAGTATTGGCGGCGGCTTCTTCCTTCGAGATGAAGGTTGCCATTTCCCAGCGTAAGGACGCCTCCATGCGTTTTTTCGCCGCCGACCTCGGTGAGCGAAAGCGTGCATCCACAGGCACTCTCAAGTATAAGCGGGAAGACCGCTGGTCCAATAACGTTAAATCCATCTTCGATTATTTTTCCAGAAACTTTGATGTTCAGGTCCGCGGGGTTAACGTAACGATAATGGGTGATGTACCTCCCGGCCTTGGGCTCGGTATCTCGGCGGCGATAAACATGGCCACCGCCCTTGCTCTTCGAACGATCTACGATCTACCGATAAAGAACGAAGATCTGGCCATACTGGCCTGCAATGCCCAATCATCGTTTATGGAAAAACCGGCCCCTCTCTACGATTACCTGACCTGCATCTCTCCCGGTTCCAGGGCTCTTTCGGTCATTGATCTTCGCGTACCCCGGAGAAGGGCGGTCCAGTTTTTGGACGAAAGCTGGAGCCTCGTGCTCACAGATTCCCGGGTTCCCCGCATGTCCGCCGAACAGGAACTCAAGCAGCGCGGCGAGGATTGCAAAAGATGCCTTAAGTTCCTGTCTCCCCGGGGCGACCGTACCCTCAGGGATATTCGCATGTCCGAACTGGACGATCTCATGGGCGTGCTGCCCGAGAGTGTCAGGCGTCGCTGTATTCATATTATCGAAGAGACCGGCAGGGTCTTCGAAGCCGAAGAGGCCCTTGCCCGGCAGGACGCCCCGGCTTTCGGCAGGATTTTCAACAAATCCCACGCATCGCTTCGGAATCACTATGAAATTTCCTGTCCCGAGGTTGATTGGCTGGTCAAGCGATCTTTGGAAATCGACGGAATACTCTGCTCCCGCATGACCGGTCCAGGTTTTGGAGGCTGTATCTTTTCCGTGATGCGCTCCGACGCCCTGGATGAATATAAAAAGCGACTGGAAGAATACGAAAGAATATTCGGCTTCAAGGCTCAAATTTATGAAACGGCCCTGACAGGCGGAATGAAAATCATATCTAATTGAATCGGAGTTTTACAATGCGCATTCTTGTCACAAACGATGACGGCATCGATGCCGAGGGTCTATCCGTCCTTGTTCAATATCTGTCCGATGAGTCCTTCGGTGGTAAAAACAGGGAGATTGTTGTACTTGCCCCAGAGGGGGAACGTTCCGGGATTTCCCATGCCATGACGCTCCGCCATCCCACAAAGGTACGCAAGCTGAAGGATTCTTATTACAGTTGCTCGGGAACCCCGGCGGATTGCGTAATCGTGGCGGGGCTGGGTGTTTTGCCCTGGCTGCCCGATCTTGTTATCTCGGGTATCAACAGGGGCCCGAACATGGGCACCGACATTATCTATTCAGGAACCTGCGGCGCTGCTAGGCAGGCGGCGCTGGCGGGAGTGCCGGCCATCGCGGTATCCTGCGCCCAGTATAAGGCTCCCTTGGACTACCGCTGCAGCGCTGCATTCATCGCTCGCAATCTCGACGGGATTGTTGAGTTTTGGAAAGAGGACAGCTTTATCAATATCAACTGTCCCTCTGCTGACGATAGCGAGCGGCCGGCTCGTTGGACCGTGCCTGGGATTAATAGATATCACGATGCTCTCAGCTGTTTCGACGGCCTCGACGGCTACAGGTATTGCTTTCTGGGGGAGGGCAAGAGCGAGCGCCTGCCCAATCCTGTTGCGGATCACCAGGCGATACTGGACGGCGAGATCGCCCTAAGCCTGATCCACATCCATCCCGAGGCTATTCATCCCGAATCCTGGAACGGTCGGAGGTTTTCTCCCCGGGAGAAAGAAACCAAGCCGGGTGCTATTGACTCATGAGAGGGCTTTTCTGTATAGTCGGCTTTATCGCAGTGCCATCTTAGCTCAGTAGGCAGAGCACGTGACTTGTAATCTCGGGGTCCCCGGTTCGATTCCGGGAGATGGCTCGAGGGTCGATGGCGCCCTATTTGGGGAGATTCCCGAGTGGCCAAAGGGGGCAGACTGTAAATCTGTTGGCTTACGCCTTCGAAGGTTCAAATCCTTCTCTCCCCAAAACCTCCTCTTTACCGAGGAGGTTTTTTTTGTTCCAACCCTCGTCCACGGAGGAAGGATGCTCGATCAGAACTCCCTATCAGATCCTTGCTTTGAGTGTGCCGCCTGTTCATTCTGCTGCAGCGGCTCTCCCGGTTTTGTTTGGCTTGGCAGAGAGGATCTCGACAGCTTGCTCGAACAGCTCGGCTTGGGGCAGGAGGCATTTATCCAAGCCTACTGCCGCTGGGTTGAAACGGGGGAGGGAAGAGCTTTGAGCCTCCTGGAAATACAGCGCGGGAAAAACACCTACGACTGCGTATTCCTCGATCAGGGAAGGTGTTCGGTCTATCCTGCACGGCCTCTGCAGTGCAGAACCTATCCATTCTGGAAAGAAATTGTCGCCTCGAAAGAAAGCTGGGAGGAAGAGGCACGCAGCTGCCCCGGCATCGGCAAAGGCTCGCCGGTGCCGGCAAAACGCATTGAAGCCTACCTGACAGAACGGCACAATCATCGTAAGCTATACTATCCCCTTTAAGCCAGGAGATTTTTTATTTTGAAAAAGTCCAGCCTTTTGCTCCTTGTCGCGATGTTTCTCTCTACGGCTATTCTCCTATCCTCCTGCGGAACAGAAGCGCCGGCTGATACAGAGGAAGTTCGCTTTGTGGTGGGAAAAGGCAGTTCCGCAAAATCGGTTGCGGCTGCCCTATCCCGCGATGGGCTTGTCAGAAACAAGGCCTTCTTTTTGGCCCTTCTGAAAATCAGAGGATTGGAGGACGATATCAAGGCGGGCACCTATAGGATTTCCAAGCCTGCTTCCCTTTCTTCCCTCGTTTCGACGCTCACCGAAGGCAAGATTTCTCAGCGCAGGGTAACCATTCCTGAAGGCGCAACCCTCAGGAATGTCGCAGGGCTGCTGGAAGATGCCGACATTTGCGGTGAGCAGGCCTTTATCGATACAGGGAACAACAAAGACATTGCCGAAAGTCTCGGACTCGCCGGGTCCAGCCTGGAGGGCTTTCTCTACCCTGATACCTATATTTTCCCCGAAGACAGCGAAGCCGGAATGGTCGCAGAACGAATGGTCTCCCGCTTTTTCGCAAAATACCAGGAATTAAGCGGCAAAGCTCTCCCCGAAGCGCAGGAACTCCTCAGCCAGGTGACCCTCGCATCAATCGTGGAGCGGGAATACCGAATAGCCTCGGAGGCTGGACTTATCGCGTCGGTATTTAAAAACAGGATTTCTCTGGGCATGCCGCTCCAGTCCTGCGCCACCGTTGTTTACGTAATCACTGAAAAACTTGGGAAAGAGCATCCCCCGGTGCTCTACTATTCAGACCTTAAGATTCCCGATCCCTATAACAGCTACCTGCATAAGGGACTCCCGCCAGGTCCTATAGCGAATCCGGGAGAACAGGCGCTTAAAGCGGTACTCGATACTCCCAAAAGTGAGTATCTTTATTTTAGGCTGCAGAATGCCGAAATTGGCAGCCACCGGTTTTCGAGGAGCTTCGAGGAGCATACGGGGGAGTCTATACCCGTAAAAGGATTTTAAGCAGGGCGATGGCAAGAATACCAGAATCTCTCATCCAGGAAGTCCTCGATAAGACTAACTACATCGCCGTTTACCAGGAAAAACTCAGACTCAATAAAAAGGGAGGCAAGTGGTGGGGCTTGTGCCCTTTCCACGCCGAAAAAACGCCATCCTTCTCCGGTGAGTCTGAGCGGGGGCTCTTTTACTGCTTTGGATGCCAAAAGGGCGGCGCCCTGATCGATTTTTTAATGGAGACGGACAAGCTCAACGTTATCG
>JAVEYV010000187.1:0-4944 GCA_034003305.1 Spirochaetia bacterium
ATACTCCGCACTGCCCATTACACCGACGGTATGCCTGAAGACCTGGATGCGGCCTACGAAACGCTGATCCAGGAGGATGACGAAATTCCCAAATTGGCGGTTACTCCCCGTAGCACAGCCGAACTTTCCAGACTGGTGTCCTGGGCTTCAGGGCTGCCGAGCCGGAACCGGCTTGTCGTAGGAATGGATTCATACGGTTTTCCCACCCGCGTTCTTGCCGCCAGAATGGGATCATTTTTTTGTTATACAAGCCTGGGCGATGCCGGCATGCCTCTGGCAGCCCCCGGCCAGACTACCCCAGAGTGCTTTGTGGAAACCTATCGCGGAAAGGATACAACCGGGAATTCCGATCTTTACACCTTGCTGGGGGACCGGAGCATTCTGAGTTCGCTTTCGCCCTCATTGCACAATACAGCGTTCAGAAGCCTGAAAAAGGATGCTCTTCTGGTGCCCATGCCCTCGGAGACGATTGAAGAAGCCTTGGAAAACCTCAAGCTCTTCAAGGCCAAAGGCGCGGCTATTACCGTGCCGCACAAAGAGGCTGTATTGCCGTACCTGAGCTTTCAATCCACCGACGTCCAGCGTATTGGAGCATGCAACACGCTTGTAGCCAGGCCAGAGGGCTGGGCGGGCTACAATACCGACGCCGACGGCTTTGAGCGCAGTGTTCTTGAATTCCTTGAAAGGGAAGACTTTAAAGGAATGAAGGTAACCCTGATCGGTGCGGGAGGGGCCGCCAAGTCTGTAGCGCTCTCGTTGTTCCGCAAGGGCGCCGAATGCGTTGTTCTCAACCGGACAATCTCCACCGCCCGGGCCTTGGCCAGAAAATACGGCTTTATCTGGGGTCCCTTGGATGACAGGGCCATAGAAGTGGTTACCCGCTATTCGGACCTGATTGTCCAAGCAACCAGCTTGGGTATGAAGGGCGGAATCGACGGGGATCCTCTGGAGTTCTACGAGTTCGACGGCCACGAAAAGGTCTACGACCTTATCTACAAGCCTTCGAAAACCGCATTGCTCGCCCGGGCGGAAGAGGCGGGCTGCAAGACGGCCAACGGCTACACCATGCTGCGCTATCAGGCGGCAGGGCAGTACAAGCTGTGGATGGGCGACCCCCCTCCCAGCGGCTATTATTAAAAGGAATCGCTATGTCTAAATCAGCCTTCGCGGCCATCGTGGGCAGGCCCTCCTCGGGAAAGTCCACGCTTCTCAACGCCCTTTGCGGGGCAAAGGTCTCCATCGTATCCCCCGTGCCCCAGACTACCCGGAACACGGTTCGTGGGATCGTCAACAGGCCCGAGGGGCAGATCGTGTTTCTGGACACCCCGGGGTTTCATATTTCCGAGAAGAAATTCAACCTCAAGCTGCGCGATGTCGTTACCCGAGCCCTGGCGGACGCGGATCTCGTTGTGTACCTCATCGACTCAACCCGAGAGCCCGGCCCCGAAGAAGAGGCAATGGCGGCGGCGTTGAAGGGCAGCAACAGGCCCCTGGTGGCCGCGCTCAATAAAATCGACCACGCCGAGGCAGTGCCCGACAGGGCGGCAGCCTTTATCTCGCAACGATTGCCCAATGCCCAGCTGATTCAGATTTCCGCCCTGGCGGGCAGGGGTTTGGACGAGCTTATGAGCAGCCTCTTAACCCTCGCTCCGGAAGGTCCGGCCTGGTATCCCGAAGAGTATTATACCGATCAGGAGCCTGTTTTCAGAATCGCCGAAATCGTGAGGGAAAAAATCCTGCGCCATACCCGGCAGGAACTGCCCCACGCTGTCTTTGTCGACTACACCGATTCGCGCAAATTAAGCGACGGAAGCCTGGAAGCCTCCTACGACATAGTCGTTGAAAGGCCGAGTCAAAAGGGAATTCTCATTGGAAAGGCCGGATCGATGATCCAGAAAATTCGCCAGGAGTCGGAAGCCGATCTTGAGGATCTTTTCGAGTATCCCATTCATTTACGATTGCAGGTGCGCGTCGATCCCGACTGGCGGCACGATGAAAAAAGGCTTGAGAGGCTGATTTTTTAGAATTTCGGTCCTATTGCGGACAGCAAACCTTTTTGTATTTTTCAGATACAGCCTCAAAGCCGGCATCCAAGCATTGGCTCAGGGCTTCGCCTGCCTTGGGAAACACCGCCAGCTCCAGGACTTCCCGTTCCTCCCTGCGAAAATCCGAAAGGACATAGCCCGCCACATCGGGGTGCTCGGGCCTGCCTATTCCGAACCGCAGGCGGGCAAAGTCCCTGGTGCCTACATGCTTTTCGATGGAACGAAGGCCGTTGTGGCCGCCTAAGCCGCCGGAAAACTTGAAACCGAAACAGCCGAAGGCCATCTCCAGCTCATCGTGAACCGCAAGCACTTCGGAAGGTTCGATCCTGTAAAAGCGGCAGAGCTCGGCGACGCTTTCGCCCGAGTTGTTCATGTAGGTTTCGGGTTTTAAGAACCAGATCTTTCCGCCCGCGGTCTCCAGGCCGGCTGTCTTGCCTTTGAACGCCCTGGTCCAGCGCAGGTCCCGGGCCAGTCCCAGGGAGTCGAGAAAAAGCCAGGCCACATTGTGCCGGTGGTTTGCGTATTCTTTTCCGTAATTTCCTAAAAAGGCGTAGAGCTTGATCATTCGTTTTCCTTGCGCTTTGGGCAGGATTCTACTATACCCCAAAGGGACAAGGCGAAAGAAGGACCCGCGGCCCTCCCATTCGCGGATTGTCCCTTGCCGAGGTCTACACTATACTAAAGGCCTCCTATGGAACGTACAACCTATGTTATCGGCCATAAAAACCCCGACACCGATTCGGTAGTCGCGGCGGCCTCCTACGCGGCCCTGAAGCGGGCTCTCGGCCTCAAAGGCGCCGTAGCGGCCAGGGCTGGGGCGGTTAATCCCCAGACCGAGTATATTTTCCACCGTTTCGGCCTCGCCCTGCCCGAATTCTTGCCCGATTTGGTGCCAAAGGTGGGTTATTATCTCGGGACCGCCCCTGTATGCGTTCACGAAATGACCCCCCTCTGGGAAGCGCTTTCCACCATGGAAAAATCGGGCAGCCAGGTTCTACCCATCATCGATACCGAAGGGAAATACAGGGCAATGCTCCACTACGGAGCCTTCGCCCAGAACATTCTGGCAAAGATAAATCCCCACCGTAAAGCGGTGATACCCACATCCCTCTTCCATCTGATCGAAACGATAAAAGCCCAGCCCCTCGTTGCCTTCGACAAGGAAACGGTCTTCAACGCCCGCATCGTCGTGGCAGCCCTCAGTACGGCCAAGTTCGCCGACTACATCCATGCCGAACCGGCGGATAACAAGATCGTCCTGGTGGGCGACAGGGAGGAGGCCCAACGCATCGCCATCGAGGCTGGCGCCAAGGTGGTGATAATCACCAATGGAATTCTGCCTTCCAGGGAAATAAAGGAATTGGCGGAAGCCAGGGGCGTATCCCTCTTAAGTTCTCCCTACGACACATCCTCTACATCGCTTTTAGTGCTCTACTCGGCCCCCGTAATAACCGTCGCTGACGAGACTATCGTTGCCTTACGTCCCCGGGACTGGATAAAAACAGCCAAGCAGGCCATCACGGCCTCACCCAGCCGCTCGGTGCCTGTTGTGGACGACGAAGGCCAGGTAATCGGCCTCTTTTCCGAGGGCGACCTCATCAAAGAAGCCAATATCGACGTGATCATGGTGGATCACAACGAATTTTCCCAGGCGGTGGAAGGCATCGACCATTACAGGATTCTGGAGGTTATCGACCACCATCGGCTGGGATCCTTTACCACTCCCTATCCAATAACCTTTATCAACAAGGTTGTCGGCTCAACCAGCACGATTGTGACTTCCATGTACAGGGAAACCCGGACCCCTCTCTCCAAGGCCATGGCCTCGGTGCTGCTCTGCGGAATACTCTCGGACACCCTGGTGCTCAAATCCGCCACGACCGCCGAAACGGACAAGGAAACCGCCGAATACCTGGCAAGCATCACCGACCTCTCCATTGAAGAGCTCGGCCACGACATCATGGCCTCGGCTTCCGAGGCTGCCAGGCTTCCGGTGGACAAGATGGTGCGGGTGGATCGCAAAGAATATGAATCGGAGGGCAAAAAGCTCTCGGTCAGCCAGATCGAATTGATGAGCAGCCTGCAGATCATGGACCGTGTCCATGAAATTCTTCAGGGCTTGGCCGGACTTCGGGCTGAGACCGGCAGCTACCTGGCGGCCCTCATGGCCACGGACATAAGCAAACTGGAGAGCATACTCTTCCTGGCCGCCGATGACAGTCTTTACCCCTATGTTAACTTCCCCTCTTCGCAAAAGGGGCTGTACTTCTTGAAGGATATGCTGTCCAGGAAAAAGCAGCTGATGCCGGCACTGTTCGAAATGGTCGAGAAGGCCCAGGAGCGCTGAGTACTTATCCTATAGCCCCCGAGGCCAGGAAGGGCAGGGCGATAAAGTTGCCAATCATGCCCCCGATGCTCGAGAGAAAAAATACAAGCAGTATATGAGTCACCCTGTTGCCGTAAAAACCCTTGAAGCTCGTCACATCCTCGGTAAGACGTTCGAAGTCCTGGACTCGGGGCTTGCGCAGATAGGCCTCAGCCGCTCCCGCAAACAAACCAATCCCCACCAGGGGGTTGAGAGTGGCTATGGGGGCCAGGAGAAAGGAGACGGCGATGGTGCCCGGATGGGCCAGGCACAGGGTCGAGCCCAGCGCGGCCAGTGTGCCGTTCAGCAGAACCCAGCGCCACATCAGATCGAGACTGGCTTGAGTTCCTGAGCGAAAAAAGCCGATAACGATAAGCGCAACAATAATCAGGGGGACGATCCAGGCCGAAATCTTCGAAAACCCGCCCTTGGGCGGCACCGTATCGATTTCCGATACATCGGATTGGACTTCACCCGAGTCCAGTTTCTTAAGCCAACGCTCGATCCCCGCCATATGGCCTGCGCCCACCACCG
>JAVEYV010000188.1:0-4928 GCA_034003305.1 Spirochaetia bacterium
AGCGTCTTTTTCGGTCTAGCGTAGCGCTGACCGTACGGGACGTAGCCTAGGGGCTAAGGCGTCTGCTTTGGGAGCAGAAGATCGGCGGTTCGAATCCGCCCGTCCCGAAGCTGCGTGATTTATCAGGACGCCCCAGAGACGAGGCGGGCTCTGCGAGTCCGCCCGTCCCGAAGCTTCGCAACCTCAAGGCTTTGCCTTTCGGTTGCGTACGAATTCGTCGCCGCGCGACGAATTCTGGCTACTTGGCAGCTAGTGAGACGAGGCGGACTGCAAGCAGTCCCTTTGTCCCGATTCGTTTTTGATTACCTTTGCACATGCGAGTTGCGAAGCAACTCGGAGTTGAAAGTCGCAAAGCGACCTTCATACGGGATCATAGCTCAACTGGATAGAGCAACTGCCTTCTAAGCAGTAGGTCGGGGGTTCGACTCCCTCTGGTCCCAATTCAGGAAAAGCCACTCCTCATTCGAATATCCACGACAATAACCATCTATTGACAGGGAAAACAGGCAGGTTTACCTTCAAACACACCTGCCTTGCTGGAAAAAATTGTATGAGCAGCCAATTGGATTGGAAGGATCGCCGAAAGGCAAGGGAAAACCTATCTTGCGGCATAAAATCCCTACAATCCCGAGATTTCTATTCCAATCATTCCTCTACAATCGTTAGAAGCCTTTTACAATCACTCAATTGGATATCGGAGAATATCGGATGACGAGACTTAAACCGATTTCAGAATATCGGCTCAGAAGCGTATTCTTCAGAACCTTGTTCGCGCTATTAGTCCTCATGCTGCTAATGATGGCGGCGTTTTTCTTATTCAGCAGAGGCGTAATTTTTTCAAGCGTTTCGGAGATAAACAGCAATACGAATAAAAACTTGCTCAGCAAGACCAGCGACATCGTGGACAGCTATTTGAAATTTCTCGAAGGAACGATTCAGCACCTTACAAAGGACGTCAATATTCTCAGTGCGGTCGTTGCACCGAACATAAATCGGGCGGATCGAAATTTTGCCATTCAAAACCTGCTCAAAACCACCGCTGCAGACAACGATTTGATCCAAGATGTGTATTTGTATATTCCTTATAACGATACTATTTACTCAGCCAGTCGCCCAGTTTTCCAGTTGAAGGAGTTTCCGGATCTAAGCATCCTGGATTTGTGCCGATCGCATACTGCCGTTGAAAATGTCGATGTACAGAATATTACAACCTGTTTTTACAATTTGAGCGGCACAGTCTACATGGCTCGCGATTTTCCGCTCACCGGCAAGAAACGCATGGGAAGTATCATCCTGAAATTGGACAGCAATGTTTTTTATAAGGTAGTTCAAGGTGATGGCACTCTGAATATGCCCATTCTCATATTCGACAAAGACAAGAATCCGGTTTTTTCCGATGCCCGAAATTATCCTTTTGACTCGCCCATGGTTAGAGTGAAACAAGCACTGCAATCCGGCCAGGAATATTTTTCGGGCTCAGGTTTAGTATTCTTCCAGAAAACCTCCGCTACATCGGGCTGGACCTATCTGTATGAAGATAAAAAAGACATTTCCGCACTGAGAGTCAATAATCTCCTGAAAACGGTGTTTCCCATTCTTCTGATTCTCTTGTTACTCAGCGTCAGTCTG
Organism: Spirochaetia bacterium; assembly: GCA_034003305.1. Classification (GTDB taxonomy): domain Bacteria; phylum Spirochaetota; class Spirochaetia; order Treponematales; family Rectinemataceae; genus UBA2256. Next base: position 1,630 of record JAVEYV010000188.1, read on the forward strand.
TCGATCTATATATCCAACTACATTTACAAGCCCATCCGTGACCTTATGGTTTCGGTCTTGGACAGCTCCATATCACATGATTGTGTGGAAAAGAATAAATACAACAATGAAGTGGAGTATCTCAGTTCTTCGTTCAACCAAGCCCTTCTAGTGAACGATGAACTAAGCACCACCCTCGACGGCATTGTGCCGGTGATGGAGAATCAGCTGATTCTGGATGTCCTCTCGGGACGTAATTCTTCCAATGATTCAGTGGTGGACTACCTAAGCCGTATCAATTCAAAGCTCCGGGGGCAGGGGCAGTTTGTAATGCTGGCTGTGCTTCTTATTCACAACAACAGCTGCTCAGTTCAAGAGGTCGAAACGACAATCTATTCCATCAGCATGAATAATATCATCCAAAAGGTTGCTTCAGATGAGATTCATGTGCGTGTAGCCGTGGTTGAAAACGGCATTTGGGCTGTACTATTGAAGTTCGATCAAATTCTATCCCAGGAAGCAATTAAAACCCATGTCTCGGCCTTTATGCATGCTATTCGCAGCAGTATTAAGCAGAATAATTTTTATATTCAGGTGGGCGTTGGTCGAATAAAGGACTCTTTCACCGAAATTTCCCAGTCGTATAAGGAAGCCTTGCGTTCAATCAACTTCGCGAAATACCTGGACCTGTCCCGCGGCGAAGATGAAGATCAGGCTACACTCGATCGCACCGCCGCCTTCGATTTGAACTATGCAAAAACGCAGATTGAGAAAATCACAGCCGATGCCGCCGCGGGAAACGCGGCGAGCGCTCTCGAGAAGGTGAAACAGATTATCGATCGCATTACGAGCAGCAGTCGTAACCAGTCTGAATTAACCTTAGGATTTCAAGCTTTTATGGATACACTCTATGACATGCATCTGCAGTACGGCGTTTCCGACAATGATCCTATTTTTGTCGATGTTGGAGAGGCAATCGATTTCAATTCGCTGCAAGATCCGGAAGATATGACCGTGCGCGTCGAAGCTGCCTGCAGTCAGCATGTTTCGACTTTATGCACCTTTTTCAGCAAGCGGCAGAACAAGCTTATATATCAGGCGCAGAAATATATTGATGAAAACTATTCAAACGGATTGCTTTCCCAAAACGACGTGGCCGACCATCTTGGGATTAATGCTTCCTATTTAAGTACAATTTTCAATACAGTACTGCAGACCAGGTTCACCGAATATCTGAATATCCGGCGAGTTGAGAAAGCTAAAATCCATTTAGCGCAGACTGACCTGTCCATTAAGCAAATTGTCGCTCAAGATGGATTCAATTCAGTGCAAAATTTCATGCGGGTATTCAAGCGATTCGTCGGTCTATCTCCGGGACAGTACCGAATTAAGTTTGGGCCAAGATAGAAGACTCCGTATAAATCATTTTTTTTAAATCGGGCATAAATATTACTATAATTTTCATAATCCAATAAAATGTTTATCATGCAAATAATTGTTTGTTTACAACGATAAACCCCGGTTTTAGAGTGAAAATATCTCTTTACCGAGGAGGATAGATTATGAAGAAATTGCTTCTGATTCTTGTCGTGATCATGGTGAGCAGTACAGTTGTATACGCGCAGGGCGGCGCAGGAAAGACCTTTACGTTGGCTGCCACTCTCGCCGACACTACCTCTATTATTCGCTGTGCAAAAGACATGAGTGCCAACATCAAGGCCGACACTAAAAATGCCATCGATATTAAAGTATTTCCATCCAGTACCTTGGGATCCCAAAACGATTTCCTGGAAGGTGTCCAGATGGGTACGGTCGACATGTGCATTATCGCTGCCGGAGCAGTTGAAAATTTTTACCCGAAGTATTCTGTGTACAGCGTACCCTTCCTATTCAGAGACACCGAACATGCCTACAAGTTTTTCAAGAGCGATATCAGCAGCAAAATGAATGAGGAATTTCTCGCCAAGACTGGCATGCGCGTCATAGGTTTGTTCAATGAAGGGTACCGCCAGGTATGGACCAAGAAGGTTCCGATTGCCGGACTCAGCGATTTCAAGGGACTTAAAATGCGCGTGCCGGACGTCAAACTTTACGTAAAAATGTTCAGCGCTCTCGGATGCAACGCGACGATCCTGCCCTATGGAGATGTGTATACCGGTCTTCAGACTGGTCTTATCGACGGCGTTGAATTGCCCATCCCCTCGGTATTCACCGGAGGCATCTATGAGCAGGTCAAATTCTGCACGATGACCAGCCATATCGGCGGCCCTATGTTCCTGATCATCAACAACAAGGTCTGGCTCTCGCTCACGAAAGAACAGCAGGACAGTGTTCTCAAGAATGTCGAGAAAGCCACCTCGACCGACAGGGCCAATCTTGTTACCGATACCGCCAGCTATGTCGTGAAAATGAAAGACAGCGGCATCAAGTTCGCGGATCTTTCAAGTTCGGCTATGAGCAATATAGCTACTGCCATGGAAACCGTAGTGCAGGATCTCTATGGCGATCTTTTACCCAAGAGTATGTTGGATTCCATCCGCGCGATTAAATAGCTGCATGTTTTAATGCGATGGCGGCGCAACTTTCGCCGCCATCGTCTTATCCACGGCGTTTTTATACTCGATGTAAAGGAACAGCACTGTGAAAACCCTATGGAAAATATTTGACGCAACCCTCAATTGGATTTTAGCGATTTGCGTACTGGCTATCACGTTGATCTGTCTGGCCCAGATTTTTGCCCGTTTTATAGTAAACTCATCGCTGCCATGGTCGGATGAAGCATGCCGGTATCTTTTTGTAATAACAGTGTCTCTTGGTGCCGGTGTCTGCGTCAGAGACAGAAATCTTATCGCTGTGGATTTAATTCCGCAAAAGCTCAAAGGAAAGATCAGATTCTATTACGTCCTTGTCTTGAACATTCTGGTCATGTGCATGGCGTATGTACTACTGGTCTATGGATACCGTTTTGCCCAGATGAATATGAAGCAACTATCGTCCAGCATGCAGATTCCCATGGGAATAGTCTACCTGGTTTTATCGTTATCGGGCTTGCTCATAATCATCAGTACTCTGCGCAACATTGTATACGATTACATGGAGAGAGATGAAAAAGGAAAGACCATATGAGCCCGATAGTGATAATGTTTATCGTATTCCTTGTCTTGCTGACAAGCGGACTGCCCATATTCGCTGCGATCGGATTATCTTCAGTCACGTATATAGTATTATCCGGCGCCATCCCATTGATGCTGATTCCCCAGAAGCTTTTCGCGAATGTGAATAACTTCTCGCTGTTAGCCATACTGCTCTTCATGCTGGCT
>JAVEYV010000189.1:0-4916 GCA_034003305.1 Spirochaetia bacterium
TAATCATCGATGTAGTAAAGACTTTCATAAATTTGTTTGAACAGCATTAAGTCTACTGTAAGCGCTGTCTTGAATGGATCAAGGGTTGATACAACTCCGACCAAGGACAGATTTAAGTCGGTTCTCGATGCGGCCTTTTTTGCTTGGGAAAAGGCACTTGTTGGCACTGCCAGCACTAGTACCAACGCGATAATTGCAAAAAGCAATCTCTTTTTCATTAAATACCTCCTATTTCCATTAGATTTCTACAAATACCCATAATAACTGTAAAGCACGATAAACGTATTGACCATTGCATTTCTTCTAAATAACATTGCAATTCGTACGGATGCTTTCTAAAAGTTACCGATCTTCCCATTCAAAGTTCATGAGCGGTGCATGCTGCTGAGCTCCGTACACATCTCGTTCACCAAGATCTCCAGACCCACAGGGACGTACTATCGTTGCTTTAATAGCCTTTGCTTGAGGGAACTTTACGATGCTTAAGACTTTGGTCTTGTCAATCTTATAGAGCCGGGCGATCAAGGTCTCGTCAATGATATTCATGGAAGAGAATCTTTCGAAATCTTCAACATTTTTAAAGAGGATATCTAAAGTAAGTTCATAGGGGCCAGAATTCTTAGACCGTATCACCGAAGCAACATCTCTGAGTCGGATTTTCATAATCGGGCACCCCTTTTGAATTCATAGTGCGTTCTAGGAAAGATGCGCGCTGGCTCATCAGTCTCCAATAAATGATAGAGAGAAAACTTGTATACCTCTCCTACCTGTATATCCGATGGTGAGTAGGGGAAAGCTAAATTGCCGGCTGTCGCGATCCGGCCTTCGTATCCATGATGAAGCAGAGTGGATCGAGCAACTGAGCAGACTGTATTTGCATCTTCCTGGGAATCCGCTACTACATCGATAACCATGCCGAGTTCGTGGGATGTAATCTCAGTTTCGGGTTCAAGATTGCCCATAACACCATTCAGTCCATAAAGGATAAAATCAAGAGTGTACCTAAAATTGCATCCACTAAGATTTTGAGCGACACGAACACGTAGGTCTTCGATAATTGATTGGATCTGAGAAATAAATATCGGGTCTCTATTGCCGCAAATGCAAATAGTTCTAAAGCCGATTTTTTTAGAACCCTCTAGCTTAACGGTTTGCTTCCCGCTGGTATCATATATGCTGCCACGTACTTTTACCCTCCGATCGGTTTCCTGTATAAAATCACATGCCGAAATGTTTAATACTCCACCAGGACCCGGAAGGAGATACGGATTCGATTTTTCGTAAAGAGTATGAGCCGAGACAGAGGTTATCGTGCATTTTCGCTTCGTGCTGAGAGGCTCGACTGAGAAGGAATCATCATACAAATACCCCATCATGCAGTCCGACCCGCTGCCTGGGACGGCGGCGATAGCTGCGCATTCCAGCAACTTGCCCAGATGAATTGCAAGAGCTCTATCGTAACCTAAACGTACCGCAGGTGCTGCGAAAGGTGCAGGATCATAACATCGGCCGGCCAGAATTACTTGCGCTCCTTCATCCATGGCTTTAATTATTGGTTCTATTCCCATTTGGGCGACAATGCAGGTACTGTCTTCAATATCCTCGATTGTTAAAAAGGGGGCTGCGCCGAGGGCAGTAATTCTGCCTTCCCTGAACTCTCTTGTTATAAAATCTTTTTTGAACTCTGCTGATATTGTCGCCAATTTGAATGTTAATTGGTATTCCTTAGCAATGTCGCAGACAATATTGAACTCTCGTTTGAGATGAATATCTCCTCCCGAACCTCCCGCGCTTCCAATAACAAGCGGAATGCCGAGTTCGCATGCAGCCTGCAGCATTAAAGCTAAATCTCTTTTAACCGCAGTTGCCGTCGTAAATGGTTTTCCACTGCCCAAGTAATATGGGCCTGGATCGGTTGAGCCTGCATCGCAGGCAATTAAATCGGGTTTTTGAGCAACACCGAGCTCAAAAGATTCTTTTGGGAAACCATAGCCGACTATTCCGGTTGGAGAAAGGATACGGTATTCTCGCATGTTCATTGCTCCTGAAGTTTGGTAAAAAAGTCGCAGTATTCTTCTTTGTCCTTAAAAAGCGGCACGAAACCATCGCGAATTTTCCTGCATGTCCCAGCGCCATCATAGAGGAGGTCGATTACGGTCATTGCGGCTACTTTTGCAGGCTGAACATAAGCTAGGTATTCATCGCAGATATCAAAATCATTAGTATGAGCCGGACCGCAGGATCCGCCGAAATTCGGATGAATTGCTGGAACGACTGAGGCCAGATCGCCCGCATCGGTGGAGGAGCCGCGGCTTTCTGCCACAAGATCATGGACAAATTGCGGGCCTACAAGGGTATTGGCATTCTCGGCATAAAGCAGTCCAAGTTCTCTGTTCTGGTGCAATGGCAGGTAGGCTCCTTGGTCATTAATCTCAACTTTCGCTCCAAGAGCCTCGGCTCCGGCTATGATCGCACGATTAACCATTTTATTTGCTTCTACCATCATAGGAGCCGTAGAAGCACGAACACCCAGTTCCATACGCACATCATCGGGGATGATATTAGGACTATCTCCACCCTTTGTAATTATGTAATGAACTCTCATGTGGTATTTTTCATCAAGTTTCTCTCTTAAAGCATTTATGTTATTGATGGCGCTCACCGCTGCATGAAGAGCATTGATTCCCAGTTGCGGAGAAAGCGCGGCATGAGAACTTTTCCCAATAAATCTTGCTGACTTGTGCAATACGCCGTTATAACTTTTACTGTGATCAAAGTAGGGTTCTTTTGAATTAGTAATATGACTGCACAGGACAGCATCTATACCATCAAATACACCAAGCCTGATAAATTCCTGCTTTCCGCCAAAAAATCGAATTTTTCCTGCTTTTGCCAACTCCGTTCTGAAGGATAATTCGATAACCTCCTCAGCAGGAACGGCCAGGAGTGTAACATCACCGTCAAGTTCTTTTATTAAGCCACTTCCTACTAACCCGAAGGCTGCCCCGATCATCATGGTCAATTGAGAATGATGTCCACACGCATGAGCAGCACCGGTTTGCGGATCGGCATGTGGATGTCGAGGCATAAGAAGGGAATCCAGCTCTCCCATAACTCCGACATTAACGTTGTGAGACTTTCCGGTCGCGACTGCTTTTAAGCCGGTTATGGCGATAGAATCTTCAACAAGTAATCCCAAAGATTCCAAAACTTGCTTTACATATGCTGAAGTCTTGTGTTCTCTGAACCCTGGCTCCGGAATGGCATAAAGATCTCTTCCAATATGAATTAGCTCTTCCTTTTTAGCATCAATTGCTTCAATCGCCATTTTTTTTAAAGTTTCTTTATCCATAAAACACCCCCTTCAATACAGTTTGGTATATTCAAAGTCCTCGGGAATATTCAGCATTCTCATGGCTGCGATGCGGTTTTTATCGACTTCTCTATTTACTTTCTTAAAAAGTTCATTGCCTTTACAGTCTATATCGACCACAAAGGGGCCGAGTTTGCCAAGACGTAAGCACCATGTGGCCTCTATAGAACCGAGTTCATCGAAAAGCTTAACATCTTCTACTGAAATCGAGTCAATCCACAAATTAGGACTTACGCATTGAGGCGACACATGGACGCATTTCTTTTTTTGCATCATTTGTCGTGTTTTTTCCCCCATTGTGGTTTTCCCTACGATCATTCTCAGTTTCCATTGATCCACAGATAAGGCGCCCCATTTTTCAAAACGAATGCTCGATGTCGGCATATAGGAAATAACATCCCAGCTCTCGGCATTTTTTTTCATTATTGGTCCGGCGTGAAGGAGAACATTCCGCTCGCCTGGCGGAAGGGGGAATTTATGGCCTTCATCCAGTACGTATCGATGCAGTCGTGATCGGCATGAAAATGCCGGCCCGCTTATATAAACAAGATCGCCAACCTCAAGCTGGATTACATCCTCTTCGCTTAACGGGGCACAGAGTTCGTATGTTTTCATAGTGTCATCCCCTTTTATCTAGTTCCGAACCAATTTGGGCTTTTTAATGCCTCAACCGTACCATCCGCCAAAATTCTGCTGGTCGCCCGACGCGCTACCATGCAGTTGCAGCTCATCGCGACGGCAATACCCGCTATATGGGTAAATGCATATTCGATGTTGATACCGAAAACTGATGTGTCGCCCCCAAAGCCCATAGTTCCTATACCCAATGAATTAATCGCTTTGTACAAAGATTCTTCCAATTCGGCGATCATCGGTTCGGGATGATTCGATCCAATGACTCGCAAGCAGGATGCTTCTTTTGCCAGATTCGCCGCAATATTCATTGTTCCGCCAATACCAACACCAAGTATCGAAGGAGGACAAATGCCCCCGGATCGTGTAGCGTCTATATAGCTGTCTAGAATAAATTTCTTAATTCCTGTAATTCCGTCGGCAAAAGCTATCATTCTATAACGTGTGCCGCCGAAGCACTCACTCCCTCCTCCCTTGGCAACGTAGGTCAGTTCCAGATCGTCACCGCTTACGAATTTATAGGTGAAATATGGTATATTCTCCCCAATGTTATTTCCTGGGTCATAGCCGGTAAGCGGGTGTTTCATTGTTGCCCGTAAATAACCATGCTCTGTCGCTTTGGCTACTGCTCTTCTGGTAGCCGCTTCTAGCTCAATAAAGCCACCCTCCAGCGAGCATTGATTTCCCACTTTAAAATAAAAAATGGGCCAACCTGTGTCGGGGCACGCAGGGTTGTTTTTTTTTACGGATAGTTCAATGCTTTTTAGTGTCTTTTCAAGGCCAAGTCTTGAGGTCTCCGAAGTATCCTTTTCGATTCCTCTCGAAAAAGCTGTCCGAACATCATCGGATATCACTGTGGCTCCATTTTTTATAGTGTTGAATATTACTGACTCATAAAGATCGATAGGTA
>JAVEYV010000190.1:0-4905 GCA_034003305.1 Spirochaetia bacterium
AGGCGGGACAGTCGGTGTCGGCGGAGTTGTCTTAGTCGGCTGAACCGCTGCGGCGGGCGGAGCGACTGGTGTCGGCGGAGCGGCCTTGGTTGGCGAGACTGTCGCTGCGGGCTCCGGGACAGACACTGTCTCCGGAGCTTGGTCGGCGTAGATGAGCACAGTGCCGCTATGGCCGGACAGAGGGAGCAGGACCAGGCCCAGAATCGCCGCCACACCCAGTAAGATAAGGCTTGCGGCCGCAACGGAGCGGAATTTCACGAAAGTATGTAAGAGCTCAAGGGAGGAAATCCGTTGAAGTATATGGATGAGTAACTCTGGGTGTACGCCCCGGTTGTGAGGATATATATCCTTTCGCCGATCCGGGTGGTATCGGGCATTGTATAGGAGGCTTTTTCATAGAGTATGTCCATGGAATCGCAGGTTGGTCCCGCCAGGATAATATCCACCGCCGTCCCCGCTCCCTCGAAATAGATGGGGTACTTAATCGCTTCGTCCAGGGTTTCTATGAGGCCGCCGAATTTTCCCACGTCCAGGAAAACCCAGGGGTATCGTTCATGCACCGACTTTTTTGCGATATTGATGATCTCGGAAACGATGACGCCGGCGTCTCCGGCCATGGAACGCCCCGGCTCGATGATGATCTCCTCGGGCCAGTCGTTTTTAAAGGAGTTGTCCAAAAAGCGCTTGATGTCCTCGGCATACTGGGCAAGGCTGTCGGTGGGCTCGATATAGTTGGCCGGAAAGCCTCCTCCCATATTGATCATCTTAAGCTCAACCTTGAGGTCTTCCTTGGCCCAGCTGAAGAGCTGCGCTACCGTGGTGAGGGCCGATGACCACTGGCCGACGTCGCGCTGCTGGCTTCCGGGATGGAAGGAAATACCATAGGGCACAAGCCCGAAGCGGACCGCGGTTTTTATAAGCTGGCGAGCAAGGTCGGGGTGGGAGCCGAATTTCTTGGACAGCGGCCAGTCGGCGCCCAGGCCTTCGGTGAGAAGCCTGAAAAAGACCTTTGAGCCAGGAGCGGCCCTGGAAATTTTATCCAGATCGGTTATGGAGTCGGTGACAAAGAGCCGGACGCCCTTTTCGTAGAAATAGGCGATGTCTTTTTCTTTTTTAATCGTATTGCCGAAACTCATCCGCTCGGGCTCGACTCCCAGCCTGAGGAGCTGGTCCAGTTCGTAGCGCGTGGCAACGTCAAAGGAGGATCCTAGGTCCTTGAGAAGGGAGACCACAGCGTCATCGGGGTTAGCCTTGACGGCGTAATAGACCTTGGTGAAGGGAAGGTAGGTGCGCAAATCCTGGTAGTTTTTTCGGATAACATCGAGGTCGATTATGAGACAGGGGGTTTCCTTGTCCTGGGCAAAGGCCTTGATGCGTTCGAATCGCTCGCGAGGCATGAAATTCTCGAGCGGAAAGCGGTACTGGTCTTTCATTGCCGTACCCCTTCAAGCTATATGATTGACCCGGCCCGATGTACCTGGCTCGGGGGCGATCCGTCGCTCTTCCGGGGTTGCGACGCTTCCAAGGCTTACAATACTTACGTACTTGTCCAAAGGTCAAGCGTGTAGTATAGACAGTATATGATCGGGTTTTACGTGAAGAAGGCTTTCTGGGACGGCTGGGACAATGTACTCACCCTGGCTGTTTTTAACCTCGGTCATGTCCTCGTTGGAAGCGTCGCTTTTTTTCTGCCCTCCATCCTCGGCGCACGCCCCTTTGTTGTTATGCTCTGCATAGGAGGGGGGATACTCGGTCTCTCTGTATGGCAGGCTGCCGCGGCCTTTACAATGCGTAAAATCGCGGACTTTGGAACTCCCAGCTTGCGGGAAAGCCTTGATTCCTTCGCCATGGCCTGGAAGCCCGGTCTTGCCCTGGGAGCGGCGCTGGTCATCATTCTATTCTCGATCATCGTCGGCATTCCCTTCTATCTCTCCAGGGGAGGCTTCCTGGGGGTGATGCTGGCGAGCCTCCTGTTCTGGACCTGTCTGGTCCTGCTTCTGGCAGCCCAGTATTTTTTGCCCCTGGTGGCCAGGAGGGGAGGGAGTCTGCGGAAAAACGCCAGGCACGCGCTCATACTGCTGGCCGACAATCCCGGGTTCAGTTTTTTTCTGCTTTTATACCATTTGGCGACTATACTGATTTCGGTGTTGATGGCCTTTCTTCTTCCTGGGCTTGCGGGCATAGCGCTCGGAGGGGCTGACGCGGTGAGGCTCAGGCTTAAAAAGTACGAATGGCTGGAACAGAATCCCGGCGCTGACAGAAAAAACCCTCCCTGGGATTCCTTGCTGGAGGAGGATAGAGCGCTTATTGGTAAGAGAACCCTCAAAGGCATGATTTTCCCATGGAAGGATGGACAATGAAAACGAACAACGATAGCGGACAAAATGATAGGCAGAGTCAGCGGAGGCCCGATAAGGCCGCCGATGCCCTCGCGGGAGTTCTCTTCATACAGATCGATCCCGAAAGACTGAAATCCCTGGGTATCGATGGATGGGAGGCGGGTTCGCTGCTTCCCGTACAGACTCCGGGACAGCTGCAGCGATTCGACCCCTCCATGATAAGTCCCGAAAGTATCGTCGCCGGCATCTTGAGGGTATTGGCCTGGCAGCCGGAGCACGCGATGGCTGGGCAATACAGAAAGCTCGCCAGAGCCCTCAAGCCCGATCTTCTGGCCCAGCTTTCCGACGCGGGGGTGGCCAAGGCCCAATCCAAGGATTGGGAGGTGGCGGAAGAGATTTTCCTTGCCCTGGCCGGTCTTTACCCTGAATCGCCGCTTCCGCTTCTTGATCTGGCCCTGATGCGGGAAGAGCGGGCAAAGCTGTTGAGGGAGGAAGAGCGGGAAGCGCTGGCCGAGGAGGAAGAGGATAAGGCCTATGAGAGTTATTCCAGTCTTCTGGCCATGGAACCTCCCTTTCCGCTTGCCTACTACCATGCCGCCCTCTTCTTTTTAAAAAAGCGCAACTTCGACAGGGCTGTGTCCCTGCTTACCAGCTACATAGGGCTTGAGGATGACAGGGAAAAGGTTGAAAAGGCCAAGTCGATTCTCGCCAAACTACAGGATCTCGGGCTTTTGGACAGTACCTTCAAGGAAGCCTACGACTTTATCCAGCTCGGCCAGGAAGAGAAGGGATTGGAAAAGGCCAGGGAATTCATCGCCATCCATCCTAATGTCTGGAACGGCTGGTTTTTAGCAGGCTGGGCACTGCGCCGCCTGGGCCGCTGGCAGGAGGGCTCCGACGCTTTTAAAAAAGCGATCGAGCTTAATTCCGGCGATACGGACAGTTTCAATGAACTTGCCCTCTGCCAGACCGAACTGGGGGAGCTTGCCGCCGCCAAGGCAAGCCTGGAAAAAGCCCTGAGGCTCGAGCCGGAGAATGTGAAGATTATCGTCAATCTCGGAGCCCTGTCCCACAGGATGGGCAGGACAGGGGAAGCCCGGGGATTTTTCATGAGCGCCCTGGAATTCGATCCCGACGATGCTCTGGCCAGGGACTGGCTTACGCGGATAGGAGAGTAACCGACGGCGGAGATGAAGGAGACCATGAATTTCCCCTCCGAGGCTGAATCCATTCTCCGGCAGCTGGAATCCCTGATCGAGCCTCCGGCAGTTCCCGAGCCTGAAGCCTTCTTGAGCCTGACAAAGGCCGCGATCGCTGCCCTGGAGGGCGAGGCTGAGGCGTCCCGGCCCCGGACTTCCGAGGGGAGGCCGGGCGGCTTAGTCCAGATCGACAGCCTGCTAACCCTTATCGTACCGGATCTCCATGCCAGAGCGGGACTTCTTTTAGGGATTCTCCGCTCCCGGCTGGAGCAGGCTCCGGACGCTTCAGTCCTGGAACTGCTGCTTCAGCGCAGGCTCAGTCTGCTCTGTCTGGGCGATATCCTGCACAGCGAGGGAGATGCCGCGGCGCGGCGCTGGTCCATGGCTGCCCAGCGCAGGTTTGCCGATCCAGGGATGGGGGGCATTCTCAATCCCTTCATGGAAGAGGAGATGGGGTTGTCCTTGAGCGCTCTCGCCCTGGTGATGAGCCTTACGGTATTGCTGGGCAGCGGTTTTCACTGTCTCAAGGGAAATCATGACAATATAACGAACAGCGCCGAGGACGGGGACCTGCCGTTCTACAAATATGCCCAGGAAGGTCCCATGGGCGCGGAATGGTTTGAGCTGCGCTATGGTAAGGAAGGGGCAGGGTTGCTTCGGCGCTATGAACTTCTCTTGCCCTTGGCAGCCAGGGGCAGGGGATTCTGCGCGAGCCATGCGGAACCGGCGATTCCCCTTGGGTATGGGGATGTTCTTGAGGGCAGGAAAAATCCTGGGATTGTGAGGGCTTTGATATGGACCGGGAACGAGGAAGCCCTGCCCCTGGCGGTGGAAGAAAGCCTTGCGGCCCTCCTGCCCTTCAGCCCTCGCCCTGCTTCTCTCCGTTGGATTTCCGGCCATAGGCCTGTAGCGGGGAGCTACGCTCTCAGGGCCAGGGGAAGGCTCATACAGATCCACAACCCGGAACGAAGCCAGGCCGCGCTCCTGAAGGAGCAGGATGACGTTCTTGCAGGGCTTTCAATCATCGAGCCTGACAGAACCAGTGGAATTCTGCGGCAAAGCGCCATTGTGCCGCCACGTGAACAGTAAAACCGGGAGAGTGGGTGGAGTCATTCCTGTATGCCCGCCTTGGGCTTGACCCTCCAGTGGTGCCGGACTAGTATTTTTAATTATGGCTCCCAAAAAAAAGCGAAAAAAGAGCTCCAGCGGAAATCCCGGCTGCCTCATTCTTCTTGTCGGCCTGATCATTCTCGCTATAGTTTTTCTTGTAAAACTCCCTGACATAAAATAGATTTTGGATAAGACTGAGTTCTTCGACCTGGTACGAGAAAATAACGCCAAACAGAACGAAGAACCTGTCCCGACGA
>JAVEYV010000191.1:0-4899 GCA_034003305.1 Spirochaetia bacterium
ATTTTCTTGGAGTGTGTGAAGTGTTATCCAAGCTGTCATTTCGTGATCCGGGCTGACAATGCGTCAATGATGGGGCATAATCGAATTTGTGAACTACAATACCATATAGTATGGCAACCGTAATCGCTCGCTATATGCTAAAAGTTATATTCAGCGATTATTTAACAATCAATGTCTGAGCATCACTATGTGCAATAAATTCCGGAGCATACAAGCACTGAATGGTGGCATAACCATTAGCATAAGTTCCACTTTGGCTGACTCGTAAAGGGTACTCAAATACATAAGCCCCTCTGCGAAGCTTCTCGATATAGAAATGAGTAGCGCTGTCCCTGTTGCTTTCGTAGTAATAGATTTCCTTACTCCGATGCACTTGAGACAATACATTTAGTGGCTGCAAAGAAGAAGCCCGAAGATCTTCAAGATGTACATAGTCCAAATCTCTGTCCGAAGATACCACCAGGCGAACGATCAATTTATCCCCGATGTTCAGCAAGCTGTTACCTTCTACTTTATGCAAAGATCGATGCTCACCATCAGAGCGTTCCACATATAGCTCCTTGGCTATTCTCAAGCCAGAGCCGCTACTATGAATCTTATCTATATCCTCGAAGTACTGCCAATAGACTGCTCCCCATGCCAGATCGGGATTGGGGTTATGAATCTCCACTCGGGCTTTATCCCTTGTAATCTCAGCCTTTTTGAGGGTTTGCTTGAAGTAGTCCGTTCCAGCCTCTGTGATAGGTACTTGCACTTGCTCATCACCCCATTTAATATCAGTTGTTTGCCATGTATTTTGCAGAGCACTCCCCGATAACAGCATCGCATAGCAGGCTTCTGCCGTCGCAATTCCGCTGTTCCAATGAGTACTCTGCTTGTTTCGGATAAGCCAGGTCCTGATACCATCCACCATTGTTAAGTCATTTGCCACTTCGCTATAGAGTTCAGCCAGGATGGCCATTACCTGTATCTGAGATTGATACCACCAGTTGCCCGGAATCAACTCTTCCCAGTATATCCCTAGCTCTTCATCCTCTGTTGAGCGTTCAGATACAGATTCCTTAATTCTTGAAGCTGTCTCATATCCCCCAGTACGATGCTTGGCTAAAGCGATCATCGCTTGAGAATACAAATCCATGTTTTGCCAGAACTCGTCCGCCTGTGCGTTGAAATAGTCATAAGCGATCTGCGCTTCTTTGCTGACTGGAATATCCTTAAAGAAACTGCGTGTATATAAATAATGTACTGCATAATGATTCAAATTGTTGTGATCAGGGTTTTCTCTCTCCAACATCTCCTGATACTGTAACAAGATTTGATTATCCAGATAGATACAGGCTTTGCGTAGCAACATCCCATCACGGTTCGCGTCATCAATGCTTCTGATGCCAAGCTTGCGTAGATGCCCATAACCCTGCACGATGTATTGTGTTGTCCAACGGGAGCCCTGATGCCCAGGGCACCAAGGCCAGCTACCATTGGGTAATTGGTTTTGCTGCAGCCTCATAAAGTCGTTGTTTATTCGTTCCCTCATTCCCTCCACATTCAACAATCTTCCTATTTGTCGTTTACTCTCGGCCTCGATTGCTGCTGTAGCTAGCCAGGGACTCTCTTCGAGAGTCACGCTTTTGAACTCCGCATTCTTATCCAGATTAGAAATCAGTGCCGTTGAATCCTTAGAGGAAAGCCAGGAATTGATGCTCTCTCTCAAGTTTGCTTCCTTGTTAACTATATGCGTACCTATGAGATTTGCATAGAGTCTGCTGAATATCTGAGGATTATCCTCAGCATAACAATCAATCAAATATGGGAGGCTAAGCAGGGCATACCACATTGGATTGGAGCAATACTCCAGACTGAGACTGTGGTTCGTTATACTCTTGGAACCGGTGCTGGCCAGAAAATCTTCAAATGCATAACTACGTGTGGATTGCCCATTTACCTTCATTGGCATACTCTGGGTAACAAAAACCTTCTTCGATAAGACAGGCAAAAGCTTTTGTTCACCATCACTGAAGCTTTCGCTTTTGGCAACAATGCGATAGTTCAGAGCCACGATGCCTTCAGGTATCTTGATCTGCCATGAGAGTAATGCGCTACCACCTTCGTTTAGTTCAAATTTTTGTGTAGGTGCGCTATGCTTAAGCATCAAATCCACTTCTTTCAGGCTGTTTGCGTCAAAGAATTGCAAAGTACATCTGCCCTTATGGCTTTTGCCGTCCAAGGACACTACTGATGCGCTGAAACTCATCTTATCCCCTTCCCGTACAAAGCGCGGAGCATTAGCCTGCACCATCAGAGGTTTCTGAGTAATGGCAAACTGCTCCGTATAGCCGGTCTGCAGCTGACTTGCCAGGGCCAAAGCCCGGAACTTCCAGCGAGTGAGAGATTCCGGGACTGTGAAGCTGAACTCCATCTCTGCCCCATCTTTGGCCTTTAGATCCGGATACCAAAATACTGTTTCAGAAAAGTTTTTGCGGACTGACAAAGAACCACTTTGCTCCACACGGCTGCTGTTGTTGGCAGGATCCAGCATCTGGGCAACAGGATCTCTCACGGCGAAATCCGCCAAACAATACACGGTATTGGGATCCCATCGGTAATCCTTCAGATTGTAGTATTCCGTATAGTAACCCAACCAATCCAGACTCGGAACACCAATCTTGGGGATTCTATCTATTCTATATGGTGATTGAGCACTTTTGATTTTCAGTTGGCTATATTTGTCGTTTACCCAGCCATAATAGGCTTGATATGTGCCATGTAGTTTGCTGCGCCATTCCCGCTTGGTAAAGCTATCCAGCGACGCATCGTACATGCTCACCAGCACTTCTGCTTCCACCGGTTCCCCTTGGGAATTCAGAACTTTTAGGCTCCATGTTTCCTGACTTCCTGGCAGTAACCTGTCTCTAAAGGTACTCAGTTGTATCTTCAGTTCCTTGTTTGAGTATGGAACGTCGATCTGTTGCCTATGAGAGTACAATCTGTTTCTCATTACCATGTGCAAGTGCACAAAAAAACCACCCCGGTCACTTTCCAACACTGGCAGTTCAAGCTTTACGAATCCTCTATCCGGATATAGCCATGCGGAATCCGCGATAGCATAATCCTTTTCGATCTCACAGTAGATTCTGGCCTCAGGATATGAACTACCCACCAGAATCTCAGCCATCTCTCCGGGGTCACATTGCACCTGCTTTGGAAACACCCAAAATGACAACGGCATAGGTAACTCATTTGATTCTGAATCGAAGATCCTGAAGTAGCGCTCAAACTCTGTGGAACCTGATCGAACCTCCAATCGGTAAGCCCCTGGCAACCAATCCAAGATATCATCCAAACGAAGGATTTGCTCATCTGAGGCTGCGAAAACCTTATAATAAGCCAAGTGAAGCTTCTCCCAAGAGCTTTGATCGTCCTCATCCATAAATACATCATCCGGGAAAAGCTTATGATACTCTGCTTCACTTAGATAAGCACTACTGGGTTTTTCCCACAGACGCTCCCTTTGAATGTGAGTGGGGGCATCAAGTAAGAAAATGCTGATTTCGGTAGGGATACTTACCGGATTGCCCATGAGATTGGTAATCTGAAAGGGGATATCTAGCTTTCTATCTCTCAGATCAATATCTTCGGGTAGTTCCATGCTCAATTGTATTTCCTGAGTTCCTGCCATTATTTCCAGATCTGCGCTTTGCGTCTCTCCGCCAGGAGATAATACATCCACATATACCCGATAGCTGCAAATAGCTTGTTTATCCGAGATAATGCTTTTTACAGGCATGGCTTGGAATTCGATGGTGAATCTGCCTTCAGCATCAGTTTCTGAGTTTCCGCTCGCAATATCTTTGGGGCTGATGTCTTGCACTATCTTTCGTTTAGACGTTCCTTGAGGATAACTGAGATTCCGCTCCACCCGATACTTATACCTCGCATTATCAATGGGATATCCTGCGTAGGCAAGAGCCTGACCCTGAATAAACACCTTATCCCCAAGTGAATAAGCCTCTGTTGGTTTCTCCAACACTACTTCATACTGTGGCCGCTGATATTCCTCAATGCGGATTTCAGTGCTCAAACCCCGCAAGTTAATCCGATACACACCGGTTTGCCCTTCAGGTGCCTTGAAACTAAAACTGATGCTGCCGAATTGGTTATTTTTTACTTTGTATCTCCCAATAATCGTATTCTGCGGATTACAAACATATGCTTCCCACTCCCAAGGATTGAGCAGTTCATGCCTTTTTTGCCCATCACCAGAAAAGACAATTCCTTTTACATGAACTTGCTGTCCCGGCCTGTATATTGCGCGATCAGTATATATCTCTCCCTTGTACTCCATCTGAGGTGTGTACCAGCTGGGAAAGCGAAGATCGCCCAAGTACAAGGTATCACCATCACAGACAAATACTTCTTTGTCGCTGAAGAAGTTATCCTGCAATATACCTGAAATCAAACCTTGTTGATTGCTAAAGTAGGTACGCGCATTCTCATAATACCATTTTTTTTCCTCTTGATTTCTATGCGCTTTTTGTTGTATCATTGCTACGCCCTCAATCGGCTCGCCGGTTTCCCGGTTTAGCACCATAAATGAAGGGTACATCCTGTCGCGCCATACAATAGATGCTCTGTGTACTTTTAGCAGAACAGCGGCTTGAGGATGTCCTGCTTCATTATCATCTTTCATCGCACACGCAATCACCACGTAGTATCCCTCTGGAATACCATTGATGGGAAGCTCCCGGCTGGTGATCCGCATATCTCCCTCATCTTCCCACTCAAAGTTTATGTCCATGATGAGCTCTTGATTTCTGATGTAGCGAAATTGATCATTAGTGAATATCTCTCGTCCCAAGTATACCCCTTCCCCATAATCAGACAATCCGTCCAACCGGAAAA
>JAVEYV010000192.1:0-4886 GCA_034003305.1 Spirochaetia bacterium
ACTGACAATTTGGTGATGTTCAGCACCGAACGCTATTCGGCCAATCCCCTGGTGATCAGAGGTCCCGGCGCGGGGGCTGCGGTTACTGCCGGCGGTGTATTCGCCGATATTCTCAAGACCGCTCAGTCATATCTTTAAAAATCAAATAAAACTTAAATAAAAGAGCCGATACCGGAAGTTCCCGTATCGGCTCTTTTAAATTATGCGAGATGCTTACTTATCCAGCAAGCCTATTTCGATCAGGAAGCTCTTGGCTACTTCCTCAGGAGTCTTGCCGTTGACGTCTACCTCATAGGTGAGGTCGGTCATTATCTCGTTTGTAAACTGTCCGCCCAGCTTGTTCAGCACCTCTTTCAGGTCGGGGGCCGATTTTTCATAGCGTTCGAACAGATCGTTGCGTACAAGCAGAGCGTCGTTGTACTCGGGGAAGTAATTTAAATCGTCCTGGAGAACCTTGAGCCCCACCTTCTTGTTCATGCCGTCGGTGGAATACACGATGGTTACATCGATATTGCCGCTGTCGATGGCGGAATACTTGAGCGCCAGGTCTATGGCCTTGGCATCCTTGAATTCAAGGCCATAAAACTTGGAGAAGGGACCGAATTTCATGCTGCCTTCTTCGCTGAAAAATTCGTGTTCGGCTCCAAAAACCAGCTTAGGGGCAACCGCTACGAGATCGCTGATTGTGTCGAGGTTGTATTCATCTGCCAGCTTCTGAGTTACGCCGATTGCGTAGGTGTTTTCGCTGCCGATCTTGTCCAGCAACTGAACCTTGTCCCGCTCCTTGGCGGTCCTGTTGGCGAAATCGTACAAGGTCTCGCCCTCGGGCACGTCGGAGACATCCATTTTAAGATAGGTGGTAAGCAGGGTGCCGTCGTAGCTGTTCATGAGATCGCTGCCGCCGCCGGCTATCAAATCACGGTAGTTATTGACTGGAGCCATCTCGTCGCGGATTTCGACCTTCAGATCGGTATGGGTTTCCACCAGCATTTTGACCATCTGATGGATTATTTGCATCTCGGAAAACTGGCCATCGTAAATAACGATGGGTTTAATCTCTTCCTTTTTCTTGCTGCATCCCATCAGCAATCCGAACGCGAATAGAATACCCAACGCGACTGTAAAAAATTTCTTCATAAATACTCCTCCTGGATAATATTGTTTATGAGCTTCGCCGCTGGTTCATCTTTTTTTCGACTAAGGCCATGCCCGTATCAAAAAATACGGCGATCGCCATAAGGGTAAGGGTTCCTGAGAGCATAAGACGCATGTTTTGGGTGCGAATCCCCTGATTGATAATTGAGCCCAACCCTCCGCCGCCTACCGCGGTGGCGAATACCGCAACGCCCACCGATGTAACCGTAGCGATTCGTATGCCGGTGAAAACCATGGGGAAGGCGAGGGGAAGCTCGATGCTGAGCAGCTGATCCCATTTGAGCAGCCCCATGCCGCGCGCCGCTTCCTTTATGCCTGGGCTTATGGAGTCGAGGCCCAAGAATGTATTATGCACTACCGGCAGCAGCGAATAGAGAACCAGACCGATCACGACTGTAAGCTTGCCCGCGCCGAAGATCAGCATCACCATGCCCAGCAAGGCTAGGGCTGGTATTGTCTGAAGCAGTTCGCTGGAGACCAGTACGGCGCGCCGGATAGGTCGATAGAGATAAGCCAGAATGCCCAAAGGCAGGCCAACCATGGTAGAGAACAATACGGCTAAGAAGACCAGGTATAAATGTTCCAGAACGATTTTTATTGTCATTTAAGGCCAGCTCCCTTTCTGGAAGAATAGCTGACTCGCTTTTTCACGGCATCGATTAAAAGGCTGAGCGCTATTGCCATAATTCCTGAAGGTATCGCTCCCGCGACGATCAGCTTATTGTTGTTGGTGGCTATGCCTATATAGATGAATTCACCCAGTCCTCCCAGGCCGATCATCGAGGCGAGGACTGCCCAGCTTACGGTGTAGACCGTGGAGATCCGCAGGCCGCCGATGATTGAAGGCAGGGCGAGAGGCAGCTCAACCTCAAAGAGGCTTTGGGTTTTGGACATGCCGCAGCCCCGGGCTGCCTCGATAAAACTATGATCAACCGATAAAAGGCCTACATAGGTATTTTTCAAGATCGGAAATACAGCATAAATCGCCAGGGCAGTTACCGCCGTGGCGGGAACCATCCCCAGGGATAAGAATAAAAGACCGATAAAAACCACGCCGGGAATTGTCTGGAAGACCGAAATGATCGGAAGTACCACCTTTGCGATACTAGGAACCCGGGAGAGCAGGATGCCTAGCGTAAGCGCAACAATGAATCCAATAGAGACAGCGGATAACACATAGAGAAAATGCACGCCCACCGCCGTAATGAGCTTTTCGCCGTAGAGTTCCCAAAACCTCATTGGGCATCACCCCACAGCGCTTCGGCCATCGCCTTAGCCATGCTGGTTTTAGTAACGATGCCCGCGATCCTGTTGTCTTCGTGGAGAACAACCACATAGTCCTTGTCCGAGTTGAGCAGCTTGTCGAAGCATGTGGCCGCATCCTCACCCAGGTAGGATACTGCAACATCCGAAAAGGGCAGCTCGGAGATTGGTCCTGTGGTTTTTCCCGATTTTTTTATGCTGTTTACGGTTACAACCCCTGCGTAAGTATCGTCTTCATTTTTGATGAGAAGGGAGTCGATTTTTCGGTGCGCCATTATCGCCGTGCATTCGCGCAGGCCCCTGGTCCTGTACACGCTCGTAGGATCGGGTCGCATAATATCGGCTGCGGTCAACTGCACAGCAGCGCCGCCGTTGCTTCTTGCTCCCATAAACGAACGGATCAGATCGCTTGACGGGTTTTCCAGCATCTCTTCAGGGGAGGCCATCTGCGTTATGCGGCCGTTCTCCATGAAAATTATCTTGTCCGCCAGCTTGAGCGCCTCGTCCATGTCATGGGTGACGAATACGAAGGTCTTGTTGAGCTTCTTATGCAGACGGCCTATCTCTTCCTGCAGCGAGCTGCGGGTCATGGGATCGAGGGCGCCGAAGGGTTCGTCCATCAAGACTATGGGCGGCGATGCAGCCAAGGCCCGCAGCACGCCGATGCGCTGCTGCTGGCCGCCGGAAAGTTCGGAAGGATATTTATGGGCATACTCCTGGTATGACATGCCCACCATTTCCATGAGTTCCTTGGTGATTTTAAGGATTTCGCTTTTTTCGTATTTCAAGCGCTTTGGCACAACGCCTATGTTCTGTTCAACGGTCATATTGGGAAACAGACCTATCTGCTGGATTACATAACCGATCTTTCGGCGCAGCCGCACCGGGTCAGTCTGGGCGATATTCTTGCCGTTTACATAGATATTTCCCATGTCAGGTTCGATAAGTCTGTTTATTGATTTCAAGGTTGTGGTCTTTCCACAGCCCGAAGGACCGATCAGTACGGCAAATTCACCTTCTTTAATCTCGAAACTCAGGTCGTCCAAGATGACAGAGTTCCCGTATTTCTTTGTTACATGTTCAAATTTTATCATAGACCTCTCGTAGGTGCGGTAATGGATATTTTTCAAGAAATGTTCTGGACAATCTCAAAAGAAGCCACTCAATAGCAGCAACTTCAGTATAAAATGTAAGTTGCTACTTGGTCAAGTCTAGTATTTTTCCAGATACAGGTTTTTTATCCGAGCCTAGAAGAGGTAGGTTCTGACTTTTTGATCCGAATCTTCCTGGGATATGAAATAGATAACGTCGTTTTCCAGCAGCGTGGCATAGGGACCCGGCGAACGAAGCAGCGCCCCGTTTCGCTTTATGGCCACGAGGGTAGCCCCTGTCTGCTGCCAGAACTGGATTTCATGGATTGTCTTATTGAGATATCTGCACTGAGCGGTAATACGAATAGAAAAGGGCGTCAAGGGATTCATCGAGCGGAATCGTTCGGTGGCCGAAATCAATTCTTTTGAAAGCTGGCTTAAAGAAGTCAAACTGGCCGCATGGGCTTCAATAGTCTGAATGATGTCATTTTTGATTGTTTCGATGGTGCGTCGTTCAGGGAGTTGGTTTAAAAAGGCAACGGCGTTTTCTCTTGATTTGATGTACATGCCGCTGCCTTTTTCGGATGAGGCAATGTCGAATTCGGATAATACGCAGAAGGCCCTGCGCGCCGTCTCGGGAGAGACATTGTATTGACTGGCCACGGAGGACCGTCCGAATATCCTTTGCCCGACGGAGTACTCTTCGTTGGCTATTTTAAGGGCGATCTCGATCGCAATTTGCATATAACGCGGCATGGGTCCCGCCTGTTTTTGTCTATCTTCCATACAACTACTCATCGGTACCCATACCGCATTACTGCACTTTGTCTTCGCTCCGGAAGACCGTTTTAGGCGCTCTGAACCCGGCGTTTATATTTTATCTGCTGCGAGATAAAAACAGCCCCGCAGAGTCCCAAGCCGATAGAATCGGTTGCCAGTCCCGGATAGATCATCAAGAGGCCGCCCGCGAAGGCTACAATCTTTTCTATCCAGTTCATATGCGTTCTGAACCAGGAATTAACTGCTCCAGAAACCGCCGTGATGCCGACAAGGCTCGTGATGAGCATCCAGATGAGTCCCACCGGGGTAACATCGAATAAAAGCATTTGCGGACTCATAACGAAGATATAGGGCACCAGGAAGGCCGCTATGGCCAACTTTGTCGCGTTTACCCCGGTCTTCATGGGATTAGCCTTGGCTATTCCCGCCCCTGCGAAGGCGGCCAGCGCCACCGGCGGCGTAACGTCGGCTATTATCCCGAAATAGAAAGCGAACATATGGGCCGGCAGGATAAGATTTGCCGGGGCGACGGCATAGGGATCCAGTCCGGCTTTCTGGGCCATGATCATGTCGATTGCAGGAGCGGCAATCGTCGAG
>JAVEYV010000193.1:0-4873 GCA_034003305.1 Spirochaetia bacterium
GACTGAACATGGATTCGCCGAAAAAAGCTCCTCCCAGGCTCAGGCCGTAGAGTCCTCCGACCAGGAGGCCCTCCTTCCATACTTCCAGCGAGTGGGCGTAGCCTAATAGATGCAGCCTCGTATAAGCCTCGATCATCTCCGGGAGAATCCATGTGCCGTCCTGCCCTGGTCTGGGAACCTGGGCACAGGCCTCAATGACAGCCTTGAAGTGCTGATCCAGGCTAAAGCTGAACTCTTCCTTTCGGAGTAGTCGTATGGAACTGCGGGAAACATGAAGGGTTTCAGGCAGGACAGCGAACCGCGGGTTGGGACTCCACCAGAGTATGGGCTCATTCTCGCTGTACCAAGGAAAGATTCCCTGGCGATAGGCCGAAAGAAGCATGCCCGGCGAAAGGTTGCCGCCGGCGCAGACAATGCCCTCCGGCGAAGTTTCCTGAGCGGGGGGGAAGCGGTAGTCCCTGTCTATGTCCAGGGCTTCCAGCTTTCCCAGAAAGCGAATCATCCTCTGAATCTTAAGGCTGAACCGTCGCAGGTTCTTCCGCCTTCTCGGATACCAGGTCCGCCGCCTGGGGTTCCACACTGAACACAATCTGGCCGTCGGCCAAATCGGCTACGGCGGTGCCGCCCTTCTCAAGCCGCCCGAAGAGCACCTCGTCGACGAAGAAGGACTTGATCTTGTCCTCCACCAGTCTGGATATGTTGCGGGCTCCGAATTCTCTGGAGTAGCCCTTTTCGGCCAGATACTGGATCACTTCCTTCCGGATGACCAGGCGTACCTTTTTCTCGATCAGCTGAGCGTTGAAATCGTCCAGAGCCTTCATAACGATGCGTTCGATAACCTCCATGGGCAGGTTGCCGAAGTGGACAATAGCGTCCAGCCTGTTCCTGAACTCAGGAGTGAAGGCCCGCTCCACCGCTTCGTCCAAGGCAGAATTGCTCAGGGTCCTGTCGCCGAAACCTATGAGATTCTTGCCCACATCCCTGGCGCCGGCGTTGCTTGTCATGATGAGGATTACATTGCGGAAGTCAGCCTTTCTGCCCTGGTTGTCGGTCAGGGTGGCGTAATCCATTATCTGCAAAAGAATATTGTAAATATCCGAATGCGCCTTTTCAATCTCGTCCAAAAGAACGACGGCGTGTGGGTTCTTGCGGACCGTGTCGGTGAGAAGGCCCCCCTCTTCGTAACCCACATAGCCGGGCGGAGAGCCGATCAGCCGGGAGACGGTATGCTTTTCCTGGTACTCGCTCATATCGAAGCGATGGAGGTTTACCCCCAGCTGCTTGGCCAGCTGCCTGGCCAGCTCGGTCTTGCCGACTCCGGTCGGGCCAACAAAGAGAAAGTTCGCCACCGGTTTATCCGGAGCCCTGAAGCCGGCTCTCGAGCGTTTTACTGCCTTTACCACCGCATCGATCGCAGCGTCCTGGCCGAATACCTCTTGTTTCAAGGAAGTTTCGAGACCTGATAGCCGCTCCTTTTCGGAGGAGGAGACCGATCGTTCGGGAATTCGGGCAATCTTGGCCACAACGGTTTCAATTTCCGGAACCTGAATATCGACGACAAGCTCGCCCGGGAGGCTTTCGCCCTTTTCCTGGCCTTGCTTGAAGGCGCTGATTCTAGCCCTGGCTCCAGCCTCGTCGATAACATCGATTGCCTTGTCGGGGAGCTTGCGCTCGGTGATAAACTGGGCCGAGAGCCGCACTGCGGCTTCGAGAGCATCGTCCGAGAAGTGAACCCTGTGGAATTCCTCGTATTTCGGGCGCAAGCCTTTAAGTATTTCCACCGTCTCGCTCTGGCTCGGCTCGGTGATGTCGATCTTCTGGAAGCGTCTGGACAGTGCCCTGTCTTTTTCGAAGATCTTGTTGTACTCGTCGTAGGTGGTAGAGCCTATGCAGCGCAGCTTGCCCGAGGTGAGGGCCGGCTTGAGAAGATTGGAGGCATCCATTGAACCGCCGGTGACCGCCCCGGCCCCGACGATGGTGTGGATCTCGTCGATGAAGAGAATGGCCTTTTCTTTTTTGAGAAGGACGTCCACTACCTTTTTAACCCTGTCTTCAAAATCGCCCCGGAATTTCGTGCCAGCCAGAAGGGCTCCCATGTCGAGACTGTAAATCGTGTAATCCTTCAAGAGGGGAGGGACGGTGCCTGCAACGATGCGCTGGGCAAGCCCCTCGGTAATCGCGGTTTTGCCAACTCCCGCCTCGCCTACATGGATGGGATTGTTTTTAAGCCTTCGGCACAGCACCTGAATCGTGCGCTCTATCTCCGCTTCCCTGCCGATAACCGGCTCCAGCTTGCCTGCCGCCGCTTGGGCGGTAAGGTCGGTGGAAAAGCGCTCCAGGGGCCCGGGCTTGATCCCGCGCTTGTCCCGGCCGTCCAGGTCAGGCCGGCCTTCTCCCTCGTCCAGGAGTTCGGCATCGTCGCCGAGGGATTCTCCAATACCGTGGGAGAGCACTTCCAAGAGCTGCAGCCGCTTGATGCCCAGCTTGCGCATATAGTAGCCGGCATAGGTTCTTTCTTCATCGTAGAGAGAGACGATGAGGTCGGAGATCTCTACCTCGTCCTTGCCCGAAGCCTGGGATTGCATTACGGCCCGTTCGATGACCGCCTGAAAGGAGGAGGTCTGCACTGGCTCGGCGCTGGAACGCAGCACCGGCACTTTCTGCTCGAAATAGGCTTCTATGCCCCGTTTGAGCTGCTCCACATCCGTGTCGCAGCCCTCCATGACAAGCCTCAGCTTTTCGAAAGAGAGCCCTGCGTAGAGAATATGCTCCGGCGTGAGGTACTCGTGATTGCGGAGCTTGGCTTCGTTATAGGCCGCGTTAAAAATGGCCTGTACTTCCTGACTAACCTTCATAGCTTACACTTTCTCCATGGTGCACTTAAGGGGGAATCCCATCTGCCGCGCCAGGCCGTGCACCTGATTTATTTTCGTCGCGGCGATGTCATAACTGTACTCCCCTACAATTCCCTTACCCTTGCGGTGGACATCCACCATGATCCTGGTAGCCTCCGGCAGTGACTTATGAAATATCGTCATAAGCACGGAAACCACGAATTCCATGGTTGTAAAATCGTCATTCAGCAGAATAACCCGAAATTCCTCGGGTTCTCTTGGCGCTGCCGTTTCTTCTGTCTGGGAGACTATCTCCCCTTGGTTCGATACTGTTCCGCTCATTCTTACAATAAAGTATCGACGAATATACTTATAAACAAGACTATCGAATAGTTTTACCCTGAAGCTGTTTTAAGCGCCGCGGCAATTTCGCCTTGCCCTAGAGTAGAGAAACCCTTTCGGCGAAGCCTGAAGCGGCCTTTTCTAATGGACGTCCATATTGACATTGAGCAGTGCCCGGGAGCATATTTGTTGGAAATGCGTCGAAGGAGACGAGTATCCGGAACTTCGCGCGTCAAAAGAGAGGGGATCCACGGAAGCCGGCGCCGATAGTGCCGCCGCTTCCCAGGCTGAAAGTTCCCCGTCGCGCAGCCGGTGAAAACCACTCCCGAGCAGCCTGGGTGAAACCCGCTTCTATAGGCGGCGAGTATTCCCGGCCGGCGGCCTCCGTCACAGGCGATGAGCGCGGCCCCCATCGAGGGGTGCCGAAGTAAGGTGGCACCGCGGATTTCCGTGAAGCCTGAAGGAATACCGCCCCAGACCGGTTTAAACCGGTTCAAGCGGGCTTTTCCGAAACGGCCCCCACGCAATTCGTCCTTACGCGAAGCATGGCTTCCCGTGATAGGCGTATTGCGTGGGGGCCTTGTCGTTTTCTGACTGCCCTCCCGCGCAGCGGGCCCCTAGCCTGTCCGGGAGCGGAAAAGGAGCTGTTACAATGGAAATGGATGTAAACAAGCTGCGGCATTCAGCCGCCCACGTACTGGCCGAGGCGGTGCTGCACCTCTATCCGGGCACCCAGTTCGGAATCGGCCCCGCCATCGACGACGGGTTTTACTACGACTTTCTTCTTCCAAAACCAATAACCCTGGAAGACCTTCCTGTCATCGAAAAGGAAATGCGGCGAATAATCTCCGGCGGCCATGCCTTTACACGAAAGGAAATAAGCAAGGAAGAGGCGAAAAAGCTCTTTGCCGGCCAGGATTTCAAGCTGGAACTCATCGATGGGCTGGAAGAGGGGAGCATTTCGGTCTATGAGCAGGACGGATTCCTGGACCTCTGCCGGGGACCCCACCTGGATACCACCAGGCAGATCCGGCCAGACTGTTTCAAGCTCAGGGCTGTCGCGGGCGCCTACTGGCGGGGCGACGAAAAACGCCCCATGCTCACCCGCATCTATGCCTACGCCTTTTCTTCCAAGGCCGAACTGGAAGCCCACCTTAAAATGCTCCAAGAAGCCGAAAAGCGGGATCATCGCAAGTTGGGCAAGGAGCTGGACCTTTTCTCCACCCACGAAGAGGCCGGGCCCGGCCTGGTGTACTGGCATCCCATGGGAGGCCGCTTCAGGGTAGCCCTGGAAAACTGGTGGAGGGACGAGCACTACAAGAACGGCTACGAAATCCTCTTCACCCCCCATATCGGCAAATCCTGGCTCTGGCAGACCTCGGGACACCTGGGTTTCTACAAGGCGGGCATGTATTCCCCCATGAAGATCGACGAGGACGATTATTACATCAAGCCCATGAACTGCCCATTCCACATCATGATCTATAATAATGGCGGCCATTCCTACAGGGATCTGCCCCTGCGCTGGGCAGAACTGGGCACCGTCTACCGCTACGAGCGCTCGGGTACCCTCCACGGTCTGGCCAGAGTGCGGGGCTTTACCCAGGATGATGCCCACATCATCTGCACCCCAGAGCAGATCGAAGATGAGATCGCCGAAGTTCTGCGCTTCTCCCTTTTTATGCATAAAACCCTGG
>JAVEYV010000194.1:0-4865 GCA_034003305.1 Spirochaetia bacterium
GGGCTCCCGCTGCGGGACCGATAAAACTCATCACGCCCAGGGCGACGCTCTCGCAGGAACCCATGGCGGTCGCGCGGCTTTCGTTGCGCAATGAGCTTCCGCAGACTACGCTGCAGCAAAGACCGGCTTCGGTATTGCCCAGCCACCAGATAATAATTCCAAGAACACCTACAACCCCCACCCAGGAGCTGCCCAGAATGAAGTAGGCCAGCGCGGTGATCGCTATGCCGCCCAGATACACTCGTTTGGTGCCTTTTCTGCGCATCAAGCTGGCGCCAAGAAGGCCATAGAGGGCGCTCAGACCCATGCCCATGCCGTTGGCCAGGCCAAGCCCAAAACCCGATGCACCCAGCATGACCAGGTATACTCCCAGATAGGGGTACACCATCTGGTACAGAAGCTTGTCCATCGAGGCCCGGAGGGCGGTGACTTTCCAATTCCTGGGTTGGCTCAGTATAAACTTCAGGGCGCCGGGCTGTTTGAGCATATGCTGACTATCGCATATCAGGGCAAGGCCCTACAATCTCCCCGGGCTTGCCCAAGGCGCGCCTTGGGCAAGCCCGGGGAGGGGCCTTTAATTCGATCGGCTAGAACGCAGGAACAAAGCTTCCCTTATAGTTGCTGTCCAGAAAATTCTTGACCTTTTCGGTCTGAAGGGCGGCGACGAGGGCGAGGACTCTCCAATCCTTGGCATCGCCCTTGCGCACGGCCACGATATTGGCATAGGGCGAGCCGGCTCCCTCGATCATCAGGTTGTCCCGGGCGGGGACGAAGCCTGCCTGGGATGCGAAGCTGCCGTTGATAACCGAAGCCGCCGCGTCGTCCAGGGTGCGGGGGAGCTGGGGCGCTTCGATTTCCTTGAATTGGAATTTTTTGGGGTTTTCCACGATATCCCGAACGGTCGCCTTGAGCCCAGCCTTGGGATCGAGCTTGATCAAGCCTCTGCTCTCGAAGAGGATCAGCGCCCGAGCCTCGTTGGTGGGATCGTTGGGAATGGCTATGACCGCGCCCTGGGGCAGGTCTTCCAGTTTTTTAAATTTTCGGGAATACAGGCCCAAAGGGGCCACGAAGACATCTCCTGCAGGCTCCAGGGCGAGCTTGCGCTCGGCGGAGAAGTTTACCAGGTACGGCGTATGCTGGAAAAAGTTGGCGTCCAGCTGTTTATCCGCCAAAAGGATGTTCGGCGTGACATAGTCGGTGAGCTCGACGATTTCGAGCTTAATGCCTTTGGCCAGGAGGTCGTCCTTGACGAGGTTCAACAGGTCGCCGTGAGGGATGGGCGTTGCGCCCACCTTGAGCACCGCCGGCTTCTGCGAGCCCTGGGCGAAGAGTCCCGAGGGCATCATGGCCAGAATTAGGGCGAGGGTCGCGAAGAATACTACTCTTGTACTGCGGTTCATAAAGAACCTCCTTCTGGTGAGTTATGCCGCCTTACCGGGGCATTGGGTGAAGTTTCGGAAAATCGAGCCTTTTTAAACGGCGGCAGCGCCTTAGCGGCGCGCTCGTATGCTCCTCGTTATCCCGTTGCCGCAGAGCTGAATGCCTTCTACAAGCGCGATGATGACAAGGACTGCAGATATCATGATATCTGTTCTAAACCGCTGATAGCCGTATCGGATGGCCAGATCCCCCAAGCCTCCGCCCCCTATCACCCCGGCCATGGCGGAATAGCCCACCAGGGTGATCATCGTGAGGGTGATTCCAGAGACAAGGGAGGGCAGGGCCTCGGGAATGAGAATGGCAAAAAGGATCCTCCGCTTCGAAGCTCCTGATGCAATAGCCGCGTCCAGAACCCCCGGATCTATCTCCGAAAGGGAAGCCTCGACAATGCGGGCCACAAAGGGACTGGCCGCTACCGAGAGCGGCACGATGGCCGCGATGGTTCCCAGGCTGGTTCCCACGATAAGCCGGGAGAGCGGGAGCACAAGCACCATGAGAATGATGAAAGGGAAAGACCTCAGGGTATTAATCAGCCGATCGGCTACCTTTTTAACAATCGCTAGCTGGGCGGCGTGACCCGAAAGTCTGTCGTTGGCCATATAATGAAGCCCCAGACCCAGGGATCCGCCCAGTACGCCGGCGATTGTCGTGGATGCGAAGACCATCAACAGGGTTTCCCAGAGAGGCCGGGCGACAAGACTGTCAATTTCAGCCATGGCTCACCTCCCCGACAATGCGGCGCCCCGTTTCGCTGCGCGGATTGGCGAAGACAGAAGCCACGGGGCCGCGTTCAACGATGGATCCGGCGGAGAGTATGGCGACCTGGTCGCAGATACGCCTCACCACCTCCATCTGATGGGTTACCATGAGCACCGTAAGCCCGAAGCGGCGGCTCAATGACTGGATCAGGTCCAGGATCGAGCGGGTCGTCTCCGGATCGAGGGCGCTGGTAGCCTCGTCGCAGAAAAGAATCTTTGGATTATTGGCCAAGGCTCTGGCGATAGCCACCCGCTGTCGTTCTCCGCCGGAAAGCCTGTTCGCCGGCCTATCGGCCTTATCGGCAAGTCCCACCAGCTCGAGCAGTTCCTGTACCCTCTCCTCGATGCCGGGCTTTGCCCAGCCGGCGGCTTCCAGAGGAAAGGCAACGTTGCCAAAGACCGTCCTGGAAGCGAAGAGGTTAAAGTTTTGGAACACGAATCCGGCCTTGCGCCGGGCGTCCAGCAAGGCTTGTCCCCGGGCTCCCGAAACAGAGGCTCCCCCGTAGAAGACCTCGCCAAAATCGGCTTTTTCCAGCAGCGAGGCTATCCGTATCAGGGTTGTCTTGCCCGCTCCGCTTCGGCCAATTATGCCGAATATCGTTCCCGAAAGAACCGACAGCGATACATCCCGGAGAATCTCATGGCTGCCGAAACGCTTGGTGAGCGAGCGCAGGCTGATCGCCGGGGCTTCGGCAGCTGTGGCTTCGGCGCCTGCTTCAGAATTGAGGACGGATCTTGTCGGGATGCTTGGAGCGTGGCGGGGTTTTAAAGGACGATGGAACGCGGCCTCTTCAGGCCGCTGCGCATGAAACATAAGGAATCTTTAATATAGTTCATCGGTACTTCCTTGGAGCGCACTCTATCCTGAGCTGGTAAGATCTGTCAAGCGATATCAGGCTTTGGATGGATAACGGTCTTCCACAAGATCATACCAGGTATCCACCGCTGTAATGGGCACCTCGCCTATCCTTAGAGGCTTCACAATAAAAAGCCCTCCCCGGAGTGGGGAGGGTTTGAACTCGGAAAAGAGGTTCCTTTCAGCCGATTAGAGCTTGAACTGGACGCCGATGGTCGTGAAGCCGTAGCTGTATCTGTTAAAATAGGATGCCCAGATCGACTCGGTAATAACTGCGATGCTGGGGGTGAAGTGGTAGCTCATGCCGCCGCCTGTCGCGATTCCAATGCCAAGACCGCTGCCGCCGCCCAAGCCAAGACCGAGACCCAGGGCTGTGTACCAATCGAATTTGCGAGCCCATTCGGGAAGATCGGTAAAGGTGGCTAGGCCAAAGTGAGCTGTA
The DNA here is from genome assembly GCA_034003305.1 of Spirochaetia bacterium. GTDB lineage: Bacteria > Spirochaetota > Spirochaetia > Treponematales > Rectinemataceae > UBA2256. The sequence goes on from JAVEYV010000194.1 coordinate 3,497, forward strand.
CCAAGCGCTGCAACGGTCGCCTCGAACCAAGGCGTCAAGCTAATACCGGCTTTGACCGCCGCGCCGAAGGTGATGGGGATGACGTCGGCAATGTCCCAGCGGGCGAGCATCATCTCGGCTCCGCCGCCGACGCCGAAGCCCCAACCGAAATTGAGGCCGATGCTCGCCGCGAAATCGCCCTTGTCCATGTTGGTCTTGCCCTGGGCATAGGCGCCGAAGCTTACCACGGCCAGGAGCAGCAGTACCGCAATCGTTTTCTTCATGTTTGTCTCCTTGTGATGAATATTTGTAGAAAATTTTAAATTAGGTTAATTAAATAGTATACCTATTCAATAATCTTCGCAACTCCCGATTACGCCCTGTCCAGGCCGAAAAAAATGTTTACGTGGCTGCATTTATTGACTGTCTGCCTAAGCTGTCGTACTATGGCTCTACATTCCACCGAGCGTTCGATCCTAAAGGCCTACGGGACAAGGTTCCCCCAAGCAACGGCCCACGGTTGAACGCCATTGGGTTGCGCTGGAAACGGCGCAGCCTTCCGTGTTTGAAAAGGGGGAAGCATGGATCGCCGATCGCCCGGGCTCTTTCGAGCCGGGGCGGTATTTCTCGCAATTATTATCGCATCGCTGGGAATCGCCCCCGTATCCGCCCTGGAAATTAGTCTCAACGGACAGCCCCGCATCCTGCCCGATGAAGCCGCGCTTCGAGGGCTCTGCTACAAGGTTCCTACCGACGCAGGCTATGAACAGGGTATTGCCCTCTCCGAACTCCTTCCTCCGCTCATCGATGCCTGGAAACTCGAATGCGTTCACCTGGAGGGTTTACGCCTATGGGAGGATGAGGGGCTTGCCGAAACGCTGAAGGATTTTTTTCTTATTCCTTCGTATACGGGAACCTGGGATCTGCATGCCGAGGGAACGCGCAGCAAAGATGTTCGTTCCCTTTCTCTCGAAGGGGACAGGGCTGAAGAAAAAGAACTAGAGGTCTGGCTCTCCTGGGAGGGAGTTCCGGAGCTCAAGGCCGAACTGGCACGCTGGTCCAGGCTGACTGGAGTCAAGGTCAGGGCAGTCGATGTGCCGGATACCAGATCCAAGTACCTTACAACTCTCAGAGGCGGGGGCAGGCCGCCAGATCTGCTCATGATTCAATCGGACAATCTTGCTGATCTGCTGAACGCCCAGGCCCTGCAAAACCTGGACAGAATCAAGGCCGGCGAGCTTTCGTCCAAGGGGAAGGAGGCTTTTAGGATCGACGGAAAACTCTGGGCTCTTCCCTTCTACTTCGACAGCCAGCTTGTCTTTTACAACACCAGGTTGATCCCCGAAGCCCCGCGCGCCGATTGGACGCTGAATGACATGGTAGGGATAGC
>JAVEYV010000195.1:0-4853 GCA_034003305.1 Spirochaetia bacterium
CTCTCTCCGGCAATCAAAAGTTTATATCATCGTTTCAATAGATATGAAAGGTTTAATAACTATATTACGGGCAGTTTATTACGTTTTATCGGAATTCTTTCGCCGCACAGGGTGATTATTGAGTACTGGCTCGTGGAAAAAGAATAAAATGAGAAATATTAAATTCTTTGTTGACAAATATAAAAAGTGGCGCTTACACTGAATGCGTTCAGTGAACAAACTTGGTCAAATGTTTTAATCACGATAGACGGGGGTATAGCATGGATGGCTTTGTTGAAAAGCTGGCCGCGATAGTCGGCAAGGACAACGTTGCCGTCGATTCCGGCACGTTGGAACACTACTCGAAAGACGGAAGCTTCACCGCGCCGATGAAACCGAAGGCGGTAGTGAAGGTAAAATGTACCGATGAGCTGCAAAAAATCGTGCACTGGGCAAATGAGACCAAGACGCCCCTGGTGCCTGTCAGCTCCTCTGGCCCGCGACAGCGGGGGGATACGGTTCCCTCGGTTCCCGAGGCCGTAATCGTAGATCTAAGCGGCATGAAGCGCATACTTTCGGTAAATCGCCAGCAAAGGATAGCTATAGTGGAGCCGGGAGTTACGTACAGAGAGCTGAAGGCAGCGCTGGATAAAGAAGGTCTCGAGTTTTCAATGCCCCTGGCGCCCAGGGAAGGAAAATCCGTTGTAACCAGTATCCTGGACATGGAGCCAAGGCTCAATGCCCTTCATCAGTGGAACTTTATAGATCCCCTGCGCTGTACCGAAGTAGTCTGGGGAGACGGCAACAAGATGTATACCGGCGAGGCAGGAGGTGGAGCTTTAGATTTGACCAAGCAGCAGTCCACCGAACGGTGGCAGGTATCCGGTACAGGACCGATGATGCTCGATTTTTACCGCCTTTTAACCGGATCTCAGGGCAGCATGGGTATTGTAACCTGGGCATCGCTCAAGTGCGAAGCTGCATCTCCGGTTCATAAGGTTGGTTTTGTCGCCGCCAATAAAATGGAAGATTTGGTGGATTTTGTGTACAGAGTTATCCGCTTGAGGCTGGGCAACGAGATGCTCATTCTTAATAAAACCGCTCTGGCCAGCCTAGTAGCCGTGGATAAGTCCGATTTTGCAGCCGCAGCCGCAGAGTTACCTGCCTGGGCTGCTGTGGTGGGCATATCCGGACAGAGCCTGCTGCCGGAAAAAAGAGCCGAGGCTCATTGTCTTGACATCTCCGATATAGCCCAGCAGTTCGGCCTCAAGTTTGTGAGCGCCCTGCCTGGACTCTCCGGCGAGTCAGTATACAAAAAATTGGTAGGCAGCTGCGGAAAAGAGAGCTGGAAGGCCAAGAAGAAGGGTTCCTTTGCCGAGCTATTCTTTACCACTACCCTGGACAGGGTTGGGGAATTCGAAGCGGCTATGCAGAAAATGGCTATTGAGACCGGTTTTCCTGTCGAAGATATCGGCGTATATGTGAATCCCCAGAATATGGGCACTTCCTACCACTGCGAATTTATCCTGGCCTACGACGGTGCCTGTACAAAAGCAACAGCGAAGGCAAAAAAGCTTTATACAACCGCCAGCGAGCGCTTCGCCGGCATGGGGGCGTATTACCTGAGGCCACATGGCATCTGGTCAAGGCTGCAGCTCAACAAGGACGCCCAATCCACGGCGATATTACAGCGGATGAAGGGTATCTTCGATCCGAACAATATCATGAATACCGGTAAACTCGGTCTACAGGGGGAATGATATGTCGCTTAAAGATTTTAGGCCAATGGAGGAACGTTGCAGCAATTGCCTTTCATGCAAGTGGATTCCCTTCGACAAGATTAAAAGTCAGCGGTTCGGCGAGAATTGTCCCGCCATTTCCTGGGGCAACTTCAATACCTACTCGGCTCGAGGCCGTTTCGAGCTGGGCCTGGCTCTCTTGACCCAGGACGCGGATCTTTCGCCGGATACGACGGATATAATCCATACCTGCACATCCTGCGGATCCTGCGATGTCACCTGCAAGGTCACCCGCTACAATCTCGAACCCTTGGATCACAACATCGAGCTCAAGGCTTACGCCGTCGAGCACGGCAAGCTGGCGCCGGCCCAGGCCGAGATCATGGCTTCGCTTAAGACTCAGAAGACCATGATCCGAGGAAAAACTTGGAAGAATAGGACTGCCTGGTCCGAAGGCCTGGGTCTGAAGGACCTGAGCAAACAGAAAGGCGAGGTTCTCTTTTTCCCAGGATGCAAGTATAGCTACGATGAAGCCTTGCGAAAAAACGTCCGTGCCTCGGCCACGATACTCAAGACCGCTGGTGTCGATCTTGGCTATCTGGGCGCCGCCGATATGTGCTGCGCAGGACGCGCGCTACAGGCGGGATTCAAGCCAGAGTTTGAAGCCGCGGCCTTGTCCAACATCAAGGCGTTTCAAAACGCGGGCGTTAAAACAATCGTCACGCCCTGCTCGGATTGCTATCACGCACTTAAGCGCCAGTATCCTAAGCTAGGGCTTTCGGTGGAAATACTTCATGTGGTCGAGTACATGGCCAGGCTTGTGAAAGAAGGAAAGCTTTCCTTTACGAAAAAGCTTGATCTTGAGGTCACCTACCATGACCCCTGCCATCTGGGCAGGCTAGGTGAACCCTATGTCGCATGGGAAGGGAAGGAAAAGAAAATCTTCAATCAGATCCATACCTGGGTGCCCAAGCGGCCTCGTTTCAACGGCGCTTATGGCATCTACGACGCTCCCCGGGAATTGATCCAGGCTATTCCAGGGCTGAAGCTAACCGAGATGGAGAGGATTCGGGAGTATTCCTGGTGCTGCGGCGCAGGGGGACTCTGCAACGAAACCTATCCGGAATTCTCTGCAGCGACCGCCTCGGAACGGATTACCGAGGCTAACTCCACGGGCGCCCAGGCGCTGGTTACCGCCTGTCCCTGGTGCGAGGCTAACTTCCGGGACGTCAAAGACGAAAACGGAAAGAAAATCCGGGTGCTCGATATTATCGAGCTCGTAGAAATGGCTTTGTAAGGAAGGATGCACATGGCACTCTCAAAGGAAATATACCAAGCTCTCGAAACTATCGTGGGCGCGAAGAATATCTCCCAGGACAAGGGCGTCCTCGAAACCTATCGCTGCATAGCCTCGCAGTCATCGGCCCATTACGGTCCTTACGATCACAAGACCCCACTGCCCCAGGCAGTCCTTTTACCGGCCAGCACGGCGGAGGTCCAGAAAATCGTGAGGATCTGCAATAAGTACAACATCAAATTCAAGGCTTCATCGACTTTCTGGTCAGCAATGGGCTTCATCGACTCGGACTACGCCATCCAGCTGGATATGCGCAGGATGCGGAGCATCGAGATCGACGACAGGAATATGTTCGCCGTGGTGGAACCCTACGCCATCGGCGCCGTTGTTCAGGCCGAAGCCATGAAGGTAGGCCTCACGCTGAACGTCCCTGGTGTCGGCTGCTCTTCCTCACCTGTGGCTTCTACCGCAGGCTGGGTGGGATTTGGCCCCACATCCGTCTCAATGGGTTGCGCCAGCGAAAACATGCTGGGCGCAGAGTGGGTTCTGCCCAACGGCGAAGTCCTGCGCACCGGCTCCCTGGGCGCCGGCTCGGGCTGGTTCTGCGGCGAAGGCCCCGGTCCCAGCACAAGAGGCATTCTGCGGGGATTCCAGGGAAGCACAGGCTCCCTGGGCGTCTGCACAAGAATGGCCATACGCCTCCACCCCTGGCCCGGTCCCGCTGGCATACCCACTCGGGGAACCATTCCCGCGTACAAGGCAGATCTGCCAAACAATTTCAAGGCCTACACTATCTGCTTTAAAACATGGGCAGATTATGCCAAGGGCATCACGATGCTCGTAGAGAACGATGTCTTGTTTTTGGGGCACAGACAGTTCAACATGTTTGGCCGCAATCTCAAGACCGCCATGCTCAAGATCATCACCAATCCCGACGGCCAGCTGGGCGATCTTCCAGAGCTCCTGGCTGATCCCGAGATCCAGAAAGCCAACGAGGATATGAAAATCGAAATCCAGGTAATCCTAGCCGGCGTGTCGCAACGAGACACAGAATACAAGGAAGCCGCCCTGGACAAGGCTCTGGAACTTTCCGGCGGATGGAAGAACGTATTCATGATGGACAAGGAAATGATGGATTATGTTCTGCTTTACCTCATCCGACTTGGTCACAAGAACCTCAATTATGTCATGTGCGGCGCCTACGAAGGCAACTTCGGGCTTTCGGGCAACATCTTCGTCAGCACTGAAGTCATGGAAGAAGCAGCAGCCCTCAAGCGCAAGTGGGAACTGGAGACGCCCTATATCGCAGCGACCGGCGGCGACTCGGACATGGGTTCAATCAGCATCGTCGGCGGCGGCGGCGTAACCGGCTGGGAATTTTTTGTCAATTTCGATGCCTACGACAAGGCTTCGATCAAGGGAACCGCCGATTTCTTCAACGACACGCAGCGCTGGATGACGGAAAAGGGCCTTGGAGTGGATATGGGACACTGGAACCAGGACTTGCGGCGACCCGACGGCTTCGGATTCACCCAGGAAGAACACGACGCGATGTACGTAAAACTGGCCCAGCCCTTGGTGACGGTGTATCAGTATAAGGTGAGGGACGCGATCAACCCGAAGCATCTGTGCGGAAGCTACTACAGGACGCTCACTCCCGAAAAATACCAAACGCAAAAGCCAGTCCAGGAGAAAAAATAAATGTCCGAGTTGATGGAGAGCTTGATAGCGCGAGCCCGGGCGGCCCAGGAACAGATAGAGTTCTGGAGCCAGGAGAAGGTGGATGAGATGGTGGCTGCGGTGGGCTGGGAAGTGTACAAGTACGAGCACGCCCAGGC
>JAVEYV010000196.1:0-4835 GCA_034003305.1 Spirochaetia bacterium
CCGATCGATACGATCCTGTCGCCCTCGATGAGTATATCCCTTCCCTCCAGGACATGGCTCGAATCTCCCGCCACGGAGATATTCTTGAAAAGACAGCGACCGGGCTCTAACGCCATCAGAGGGCCCTCAACAGCGCCTCGATCAGGGACTTGAGCCTGCCCGAGGCTTCGGCGGCCGCCGCCGAAACCTCCTCGGCCGAAACCCTGCCTGGCTTTACGCCTGCTGCCATGTTGGTGATGAGCGAAAGCCCGAGGATGTCCATGCCGCAGTGGGCGGCGGTTAAGGCTTCGGTGACGGTGGACATGCCCACCGCATCAGCGCCCAGGATTTTTGCAGCCCGTATCTCCGCCGGGGTTTCGAACTGGGGTCCGCCGAAATAGAAATACACACCCTCCCGAACCCTTTCCTTGAGGCCGAGGGCTTCGGCCTGGGCCAGGGCGAGGGATCGCAGGGCGGGGCTGTACATGCCGGTCACGTCGAAAAAGCGTGGGCCGAACTCCGGGATATTGGATCCCCGCATGGGGCTGCCGGAGGCGAACTTGATGTGGTCCCGAATCAGCATTATATCCCCAACGCTATAGTCTTCGTTGACCGCACCCGCGGCGTTGGTGAGGATGGTCCGCTTTACTCCCAGGAGCTTGAGCACCCGCATGGGGGCGGCCAATTCCTCGAAGGCGTAACCTTCATAATAGTGGAAGCGCCCGGACATGCAGGCGACGTACCTGCCCGCCAGGGTGCCGAACACGAATTTTCCCGCGTGGGATTCCACGGTGGAAACGAGGAAGTTGGGAATATCCCTGTACTCCACTTCCACAGGGTTTTGAATCGCTTCTGCCAGGGATCCCAGGGACGAACCCAGCACCAGGGCGCTTTCGGGGCGCTCGGGCAGCTTTTCCAGAATATAGTCGGCGCTCTTTCTATAGTAATCGATAGAATACGGGGACATGGCTTTCTCCTCGATGATCCAAACATTCTACACCAGCCGAAGGCTTCTTCCAACCGCAACTTTACCGTATGCCCGGCGCCTGAACGCCGAATATATGATCCGGCACGGCCGCCTGTTGCCCGAAACGTACCATGCGACCTATACTTGCCTCATGGGAAATTATCGCATATGACAGCCCCAGGACCGAAGAACCCCGAAAAAAAAGCCACTATCATGGTAGTGGACGACACCCAGGAAAATCTTGTCCTCCTGGCAACCATTCTTCAGCCCGAAGGCTATAAGGTGATGACCCTTCTGGACGGTAAGATGGCCGTGGATGCGGCGCGGCTGCGAAGCCCCGATCTGATCCTGATGGATATCATGATGCCGAAGATGGACGGCTATACGGCCTGCGGCATCCTTAAAGCCGATCCAAAAACAGCCTCCATTCCGGTCATCTTTTTGAGCGCCCTTTCCGATCCGGCGGACAAGATAAAGGCCTTCGAGAAGGGCGCCGTGGACTACATCACCAAACCGTTCAATGTGATGGAAGTGCGGGCGAGGGTGGGCGTACACCTGGAGCTTAAATCCCTTCGCGCAGCATTGGAAGCGCACAACGCGAAGCTTGAAGAAAAGGTGCGGCAGCAGGTGGAAGAACTCTCCCAGGGCCACCTTTCGCTCATCACCACCATGACCAAGCTGGCAACGGTGCGGGATACCGAGACAGGAGAACATATCGAGCGTACCAGGCGACTCTGCCGCCTGATGGCGCAGCTTTTAGGCAAGGACCCCCGGTTTTCTTCTGTCGTGGACCAAGCCTTTATGGAAAACATTTACAACGCCAGTCCCCTGCACGATATCGGCAAGGTAGCCATCAGCGACGCTATCTTGCGCAAGGATGACGAACTGACGCCTGAAGAATACGAGCGCATGAAGCAGCATACGGTGATAGGCGCCGAATACCTTGCCCAGGCCCTGGCCAAGTCGCCCAAGAACAGCTATCTCAAAATGGGCATGGAGATAGCCGGAAACCATCATGAGCGCTGGGACGGATCGGGATATCCTGCCGGCATCAGCGGCCAGGATATCCCTTTAAGCGCCAGAATAATGAGCCTGGCGGATGTCTACGACGCGCTCAGGTCTGAGCGTGTATATAAGAGAGCCATTGATCACGCTGAAGTTGTCGCCATGATAGCAGAACAGCGAGCCTTGAGTTTTGATCCCGCCATAGTGGATATTTTTATGGAGCATCATTCTGAATTCGAGGATATTCGCGACAGTCAGAAATGATTCTCATGCGGGATTCATGTCCGGCGATGCGATGCGATAGTCCTAATCGCGCAACGCGAAAATGATTTATATTATTTTACGGTTTGAGCTATCTTCAGCAGGCGATCCATCTGGAATTTTTCCGCAAGTTCCTTAAGCGTCTCGCCAAGCGCTTTGTCAATGCCGGAAATTTCCCCGGCTATCTGGGCGACTTCTTCAAGATCGCCTGAGGTTATGGAATCGCGCAGCTTTTTTGCCAATAAATCAGATATTAGCGTTAGGCGATTTTGCAATTCTTGGTTGTTGAGAAGAACAAGTTTTTGTTCTTCTTCGTCATCGCAGCAGCTGTACTCGATGCAGGCCAGGCGCTTGATTTCGGCAAGCAGCAGGTTTTCATCCACCGGTTTGGCCAGCAGCACATCGGCGCCCAGGTCGGCGATGTCGATTCTCTGATTTTCCTGCAGGCTGCCGGTCATGACAATAATGCCCAACTCGCTGCCGCCCGGGGCGTTTCGCAGTACGTGGATCAGTTCTTTGCCGCAAATTCCGGGCATGACCAGGTCGAGGATCGCTATATCGAAAGGCCATGAGCGGAATGCTGTGATCGCGGCTTCGCCGCTTTCTGCCTGCTCCACGGTAAAGCCTATGGGCGAGAGCATTTTATCCACGATATCCCGGTTTATCGCCTTGTCGTCAACCACCAGAACGCGGGGCGCCTTGGGGCTCGCGATGGCGATAATCTGTGAATGCAGGGATTCTTCATGCATAACCCCTTCTTCGCAGTCGGGGGCCTTGATGGTAAAACTGAAGGTGCTGCCCTTCCCGGGCCTGCTCTTTACCCTAATGCTCCCTTCTAAAAGTTCGCAGTAGGTTTTGCATATTGCCAGTCCCAAACCCGTTCCGCCCTGGCTTCGCCCCTCTTTAGTCTGCTCGAAGGGCCGAAAAAGCCTGGGAAGGGCGGAGGCCGGAATCCCCTTGCCCGTATCGCGTACTGAGAACTCAAGCTCTTCCGCAGCCTGCGACGATCTGGCGGCGTAAATTTCGATTGAGCCCGAGTCGGTAAATTTTATGGCGTTGCCCACCAAATTGATGAGGATCTGCTTTAGTTTGGACCTATCGGTCTTTACGCAGGCCGGAAGGCCTTCCTGTACTGCAAACGATAAAGCCAATCCCTTTCGTGATGCCTGGCCCGCAAACAGGCTTCGGATTTCATCTAAGATCACCTCAGGCTGGCAGGGAGCTATGTCCAGTTGAACCTTGCCGGCCTCGATTCTCGACATCTCCAATACATCATTGATGAGTCCGAGCAAATGCTCTCCGCTGGCATTGATCGTTTCGATCTGGCGCAGGGATTCCCTGGAGAGAGCCCTGTCCCGCATTAAAATCTGGGAGTAGCCCAATATGGCATTTAAGGGGGTTCGTATTTCGTGGGAGATGCCGGCGAAAAAGCTGCTTTTTGTCCTGTTGGCTTCTTCGGCTTCCTGCCTGGCCGCGCGCAGTTTGTCCTCGGTCATCATGTGCTCGGTGATTTCTTGCTTCAAATCCTGGTTGATGGCCTCGATATGTTCTGTCCGCTCGGCTATGCCCTCTTCCAGGTTGAGCACAGCCTTGGTGAGGCTGTTGAAGAATTTATTTATTCCCCCCAGGACTGCGAAGAAAAGCATGAAGAAGGACAGTACCGAGAAGGGCCAGGAGCGGGGCGACAGAAAAAAGGAAGGATTCATGCTGAATGGTTTAAAAGCCCCGATGTAGGTGAGGATGAGGGTGAGCATAGTGACGAGCAGTCCCAAGACCATGGTGGCGATGCCTAGGCGCCGCCCCTGGAGTATCGCGGCAAGAATAGCCGCCAGGAAGAAATAGGAAAACCCGATGCCGCTGTTGCCCCTGGCCAGGGTAATGATGGCGCCTGAGATAAAGAGAAAGCCTAAAAACCCTATAGTTTTCAGGACAAGGCTCAATCGCTTTTTAAAGAGTACGAGGAAGACAGGAAATATTTGGGCCGGGATAAAAAACCAGATAAATGGATCCCCTCCCACGGTAAGCGCGTAATGTATGGCCAGAAAACCCAGGGGCAGGGCGAAGACCGAATATGCCGCGAGGCTGCTGTCCACAATCGATTCGCGGATATTGCCCAAGCTCTGGAGATTGCTATAAAACCGCTCAATCTGGATCTTGTCCCGGCGTCCGACCTTAATCGCGTAAATGATGGAAAGAATTAAGAAGAGAAAACCGATTCCTGCAAGGCTAAGCCGACCAATCAAAGCCTGGGTCGAGGCTTCCTTGGAAATCTGGGGCTTGAGGAAGGTGTCGAAGGCTTGGTGATAGGCGCTGTTCGGCGTGCTGATCAGTTTGTTCAGCCGGCTGTCTATAAGGGTGATCAAGGCCTGGTTGTAGGTACCTCCCTTGGGGAAGGCATAACGGATCTGGCTGGGGTTGAAGACGATGGATGTTCTGCGGGGGTTGCCCCCGACCTCGTTCATGAGACCGAAGAGTCTGTTGACCACCGCGACGTCGGCCATGCCGTTTCGTATGGCCGCAAAGCATTCTTCCTGGGACGCGAGTTCGAGTATGCCGATTGTAATGCCAAATTCTTGGGCAAGCCTTATGATTCCGCGCTCTCCCGAGGCGTGGATACTATCCT
>JAVEYV010000197.1:0-4830 GCA_034003305.1 Spirochaetia bacterium
AGTCAAGCTAAATTGGGCGTGGCATTACTTCATTCAATGTAATAAAGCTATATATAATAATATATTATTATATTTATTCCAATTTTTGCCTATGTCGTTTAACGAAACTTTTATCTGACCTGCCGGCCTCTATTCATGCTAAGCCCAGCGGACAAGCCCGGGCACAAAACGGTCGGCCAGGGCAGGATGTGAGGGCAGGACCCGTACGGAGTAGCCGATCTGCCCGGTGAGGCGTCCATTGGTAAAGCACTCGTACAGGCAGTAGTCGCCTTCCCGGCCGACACAGCTCATCTGATTGCGCTCGGGGTTTTCGATCTCTCCCTTGCTGGTGGTGGGGCCGCGGTAGCATTCTACCAGGACTTCCTCGGGACTTAAGTCTCCCAGGTTTACCTTAGCCTGAACCTTAATCTTGGTGCCGCGGGAAACGACCGGCGCAGCATCGTCGCTCATATCGTTTACGGATACCGATGGCCAGGCTCTGTACAGTTTTTCGAGATAGGCTGCCAGCGAGCGGCTGGAGGCGTAGGCATCCTTCCGCAGCGCCAGCCCGGCTGCCATGGCCGGTTTATAGTAGGCGGTGTAGTACTCTTCCAGCATCCGGTGGGTTGAAAAGTTTTTACCCACCGACTTGATGGAGGCGCGCATCTTGCCTACCCACTCCCTGGGCAGGTTGTCCCTTCCCCGTCGATAGAACATGGGCAGAATTTCCCGCTCCAGCAGGTCGTAGAGAGCTTCGCTTTCGATTCTGTCCTGGAGTTCCTCGTCCTTGTATTCCTCGCCCTGGCCGATTGCCCAGCCGATATCGGAGGCGTAGCCTTCGGCCCACCAGCCGTCGAGCACCGAGCAGTTGAGCACACCGTTCATGCCCGCCTTCATGCCCGAGGTGCCCGAGGCTTCCAGGGGACGCCGGGGCGTGTTAAGCCAAACGTCCGAGCCGGAGGTTAAGTAGCGTGCGATACTCATATCGTAGTCTTCCACAAAAAGGATGCGGCCCAGCACTTCTTCTTTTCGGGAGAAGTGAACGAGCTCCCGAATGAGTTCCTTTCCGGGGATGTCATGGGGATGCGCCTTTCCAGCGTAAATAATCTGCATGGGCATCTGAGCGTTCGACAGCAGACGGATCAGCCTATCGGGGTCGGAGAGTAAAAGGCTGCCCCGCTTATAGGTGGCGAATCTTCTGGCGAATGAGAGGGTGAAAATCGATGGAGAAAGCGAGTCTCCCAAGGTGAGGAGAGCCGGATCGGTAATACCCAGCCGCTCTATGCTCGAATTCAGCCTTTGACGGCAGAATGCGACCAGGCGTTCCCTTCTGCGCTCGTGGGTGCGCCAGAGTTCCTCGTCCGAAACCCTGTCCATTCTGTCCCAGATATCCTTGGCTCCGGGTTCGTTGCTGAATCGAGGGCCCAGGTACCGATCCAATAGGTTCACCATATCGTGGCTAATCCAGGTGCGGGGGTGAACGCCGTTGGTAACGTGCCCGATGGGTATCTCCTGGGCTGGAAGCTGAGGCCAGAGGCTCTTCCACATTTTTCGGCTTACCTCGCCGTGGAGGGCCGAAACGCCGTTCGCCCAGGCTGAAAGCTTTAGGGCAAAGACGGTCATGCAAAAGCTTTCGCCGTGATCCGCGGGATTTTCCCTTCCCAGGGCGATGAACTCGTTCCAATCAACGCCGAAGCCCTGGAGCCAGCCGCGGAAGTACTTTTCCATGAGATCAACGCCAAAGCGCTCGTTTCCCGCTGGCACCGGAGTGTGGGTGGTGAAAATATTGGTAGGAATAAAGGCCTGCACCGCTTCCTTGAAGCTGAGGCCCTGATCGGCCATCAAGCGGCGTATACGCTCCAGGGCTAAAAAGGCGGAATGACCCTCGTTCATGTGGGTGGCAGCCACGTCAACGCCCAGGGCGTCCAAAGCCCGGATTCCCCCGATACCCAAGAGTATCTCCTGTTTGATGCGCATATCCTTGTCGCCGCCGTAGAGGGTTGCGGTGATCGTTCTGTCCTCGGGGGCGTTTTCGGGGATGTTGCTATCCAGAAGATAGAGGCTTGACCGCCCTACCTTTACTTCCCAGATCGCCGCCTGTACCTGCCGGCCTGTAAGTTCAACGGTGATATGGATGGGCTTGCCCTCGGAATCGGTACATTGTTCGACGGGCATGTTGTACCAATCGTTCTCGGGATAGGATTCCTGCTGAAAACCGTCGGCGTTCAAATATTGCTTAAAGTAGCCCTGTCGGTAAAGGAGGCCTACTCCGACAAGGGGAAGTCCCAGATCGCTGGAGGTTTTCATGTGGTCGCCGGAGAGGATACCCAGGCCGCCGGAATAGGTGGGAAGCGAGACATCGATGCCGAATTCCATGGAAAAATAGGCGGTTTTAGGTCCTTTTGGGCCTTTATACCAGGCCTCGCCCTTTTTATAGCGTTCGAGGTTCGCCTTTACATCCTGCAGGGCGGCGATAAAGGAATCATCCTGGGCCAGCTGGTCGAAACGCTCCTGGCTGATCATGCCAAGCATCTTGACTGGATTCTGGCCGCTCTCGACCCAGGCATCGGGATCGATGCGTATAAAAAGAGAAATTGCATCGAAATTCCATGAGAGCCAGAGGTTCCTCGCGATTGCGTCGAGAGCGGTCAACTCGCCCTCGAGTCTCGGCTTAACGGTATGGGTTAATATTTTCATTCTAGGGCCGCCTTATTGTAATGGAGAGTGCTGAATGACTGAGCCGTGGACAGTAACAGACTGCTGTCCATTACTCTTTCCGCGTCCCAAAAAGATTCTGGAGCCTGCTAAAAATGCCGCCGGTGTTTTGTACGCTGCCTTCCCGCTCTTTTGGCGGGGCTTCCGCAGGGGAATCGGCTGACGCTCTTGGCTTCGGGTCGGCGGCTGCTTTTGACTTCGGGTCGGCGGCTGCTTTTGGCTTCGGGTCGGTCGTTGGCCTGGCTCGAGGGTCGGTCTTTCGCGCGGCTGGCGTTTCTTTGTTGCTCCCGGGTTTTCCATCCGAACCGGAGGAACCTGATTGAACGGCTTTTCCGTAGCGTTTTTTATAAAGGGCGAGCCTTTCTTCCATGGACATGGCGTAAGGATTCCGGGGCTCGGGGCTCGGCCTGTCCTCGCGTCTCACCCGGGGATCGACACCCTGGGTATCATTTCTCCTGTCGTCTCGCCGGCCGTCACGCCTGTCGTCTCTTCCAGCCTCAGGTCTATCATCCCGCCTATACCCCCGGTCAGTCCGCTCTGATCGGCCGGCTCTGCCGTCACGGCCGTGGCGCTCATCCCTCCGGTTGAAGCGACGCTCAGGCATGGGAATCTCCTTGCCTGCGCTCAAGTCCTCGGGCAAGACAAGGTTTTGATCCAGCGGTTGGGGAGCCAGGGGCTTTTGAATCATCCGCTCTATCGCCGGCACGCCGTAGACATAGCGTTCGCATACCAGGTTATACAACAGGGCCGATTCTTTCTCCCGGTCGAGAAATGCGAGTCTGTCGAAATAGAGTTCGGGTTCGAGGGGCATATCATAGTTCACTACCCGGGAAAATCCCGGTTTTTCGGCGCCCTTGGACCCTTCGTCGGTGAGAATCAGAACAAAACTACCCTTCCACGACAGCGCCTTATCGACAATCTGACGCTTCCTGTCGAGATTGAGGTTGCCCCCGATGTAATCAGCCGGCACCGAGTTCATGGCCAGCCTAGCCGCAAGCTCGGCTGCGGTAGATTTCAGGTTGCAGAAAACGCACAAGGGTCCTTCTTCCCCGCTTTGCTGGAGGCTCAGGATAAAACGAATCTTGTCCGCTTCTTTGACCTCCAGGCTCTTTGAGGCAATGCTGCCTCCAAAGCCCAGGGCTTCGGCGAGCTTGATCTCCTTGGGGTTGTCGGCGAAATCCCAGGCGAAGTTCTTGGCCCGGGGACTGTGCTTGTTCGTGATAACGACGCTGCGGCGCTCCCACGATGGAAGGAAGCGGCCCTGAACCCTGCGCAGGTTTTCGCCGGGCATTTCGGCGATCAGCTCAGCCTGATCGATGATAATAAAACCGAAACTCCTCGGAACAAGGGCGAGATCGTCAAGGTTTCCCGAAAATGCCTCGAAGCTCGCGAAGACACAGTCCGCGGATTCAATATCGCCCTCAGAATACAGCTTCGCAGCCTCTGGTACGCCGTTCATATCCTCTGTTCCATCCTCCGACGCCGCCGACGCTGTGCTGCCTAGGAAACAAAGCCTTGGTCCGTCCTTGGCCGATCCCAGCATCGCCAGTGCAGCTTCATAGCATGTTCGAGCGATTGCGTCTTCAGCGCTGAGATATAGGGCTTTCGAGGCTGCCCCGACCGCTTCTGGCTTCCCCAGCCTGGAGAAGCTCCAGTGTAAAAGCGGGAAGGTGATAATCGACGCCCTGTCGCGAACGATATCTGTTTTTATAAAAAGGTTTTCTTGCTTATCAAAGAGCTCGTTCAACAGGCGTTCATAAAAAACTGACCGATAAGAATCCGTTGCCGCTGCGCCTTCCATCAAGGCAGGGGCGACGGAAAATCGCGAAAAATCCATAAGCGTTCCTAAACTATAAGCTTCAGCCCGGAAAAACCGGGAGTCTTGCGTTCATTCCGATACGAAGGCAAAAGATAAGAATAGCGTAAAACCGAGCAAAAGTGAAGAGCAGCCAGGATGCAGGATATATCGATACAAGCATATAGTAATTTATTCAAACCCGTGTTAATCTTAGGTGTAAATTCCAACGTACACATCTTCAATCGGGAGTTTCTCTGTATGAGCGAAGCAAAAAAGATCCTCATAATCGGCGGCGGCTATGGCGGTGTCTGGGCAGGAAAGTTCCTGGAAAAACAGTT
>JAVEYV010000198.1:0-4825 GCA_034003305.1 Spirochaetia bacterium
TCAGCGGATGGTCTGGATCGCCCAACCTTCGTCCGCTCTGCTCCTCCAGTTCTTTGAGTTTTTTGTCGATGAGGGCGATCTGATCTTCCTTTAGAACCCCCTCTTCCCAGCAGCTGGAAAAAAAAGGATAGCCCAGCACAAAGGCGGGAGGAACGTTCAAACCCATTTCTGCCATGTCTATAATGCTATTTCCCTTTCCGCCCAGCGCGGAGCGTATTCTCTGATCCGGTTTCTCCCAGGTTGACGCGATGTACGATTTCGGCTCGAGGCTGCTTTCTCTTTCAGGCTGGTCAAGGTGGGCGTAGAGGCGCATATCGTCGGCTTGGCGCTGCAGCTCTCTGTCCACAGCCGCTGTGACTTTTTCCGAAAATTCACTCAATACGTGAATCTGCGTTCTGCGGATAAAATTGTTGAAGAATCTTGTCTTTACCGCCAGCAGGCGGGATGTGGGGAGTTCGTATTCCTCCAGAATGCGATTGAGCGCGGCGCTCATTTTTTCAATAATTTCCGTCTGAAGATAGCGCTGAAGCTCATTGCTTATGGCGCCCAATCTTTTCTTGGCCACAAGGTAATTACGCATCGAGGATTCTCTAAGATCGTCAAGCTCCTCCTGATGCTGCTCGACATCGCCCACCGCCAAACCCTTGATGGATGAAATGTTGAGCAATTCCCTCAAGACTCCCAGGGCTTCCCGAAAATTGCGGGGCGTCACTTCGGCAAAATGGTTGTTTGTCAGATCGTTCGCCAGCAAAAAAACGAGCCTGCCTAAGGATAAGTCCAGGAGGAGGTAATCGTAGAGATCGATCCTCGATTCGCGATGCGATTCCTTGAGGAAGTGTTTAAAGCTGGCCAGGCGTTTTAACAGATCCAGTTCAAGAAAGGGATCTGCCAGGTTTTCGGCTGTCAGCCGGCCAAGAAAGCCGATTACCTCGGCCTTGAGAAAGCAGCGTTCGAAAATATCGAGATTTTGTTCCAGCTGGTGCTTGACCGTGGCTATATCGCCGCTTTCGTAGTCCCAGAGATAACTGAGCCTTGCCTTGAGCTCGATGGCCAGGTCGGTAAAGCGTTCCGACTCCTCATCAGGGTCGAAGAGCCTGGGAAGCGCAACATAGCCAGCCCTTGTCATCGGTTCGGCGTTTCCGTTGCGGACAAGCTCTAAATAGGGCTCAAGGTAGCTTTTTATTATGCGGGGCGAAAGTCTTCTATGGACTTCCTTGCGTAGATCTCCGGCAAAACCCAGCATGGGATCGTCCTCGACCCGCTCTTCCTCGAAGGCTTCGGCGGTTGCCCTGATTTGCTCTATCATCTCCTCGGCTCCCTGCCGAACAGGGAGTTTTTTCAGCACCTCCCGGGCATAGTAGATGAGTTTGGATGAGGGATTTATGCAGGAGTCCAGCGCCTGCCTGGTGGCAGACTCTATCTCGGCATAGATAGTCTCCATATCGGATTTTTTAACCCGAAGATCCGGAATGCGGTCATCCTGACCAAGGAGGCGAAGGTTGATGAGAAGCTCCATCAAAAGGGGGATTTTGTCGTATTCCTCTTTGCTGTCCCGCACCAGCGTCAATTGGGTGATGATGCTCTCCCAGGTGTTTAGTCGCAACAAAGTCCTCCTCATTTGATCATGGGAGAGGTCTTAGGTATTGTCAACCGAAACCTTAATTAGGAAGCTGTTCAGTATGAACACCTTCTCCGCCCGCTTGACGCAGGCGGCTATTCGGGCAAAGCTCAATTCCTGAGTTTTAACTAAAGCAGGAGTTGTTCGTGGCCGCACCCTTACGAGAAGAAAAACTCAACGCCCTAACCCATGGCGCCGCCCTTGGCGCCTCGCTGCTCTATACAGCCTGGATAATGAGCAGGTTCGCCAGGGATCAAGGCAGGCTCATGATCGTGAGTTCCACCATTTTCTGCGCTTCCATGATCACTCTGTACGCCGCATCCTTTCTCTATCACCTGGCCAGAGATGCATCCTTAAAGCGGAGGCTCAAGGTATTTGACCACAGTGCCATCTTCGTGCTTATCGCCGGGAGCTACAGCCCCTTTACCTTGGCGGGTTTGGGCGGCGCCTGGGGCTGGAGTCTCTTCGGCGTCGTCTGGGCGCTCGCCGCCGCCGGTATAGTCTTCAAGCTTTTTTTCACCGGCCGCTTCAAGCTCGTTTCAACCCTTCTGTATGTCGCCATGGGCTGGATAATCGTCATCGCCGCCAAACCAATTATGAACAGCCTTCCGCCTCGGACAATCGGCTGGCTGATAGCCGGCGGACTTGCCTATACCCTGGGAACCCTGTTTTATATGAATAAAAAGCTTCCTTTTAACCATGCCCTCTGGCATGGTTTCGTCGTCATGGGAACAGCAGGGCATGCCCTTGCCCTTATATTTCTGGCCTATCCCTGAGGCCTTTGCCCGGAGATAATAGCGGCGAGGAGTATGTGCTATGAGACTTGCCCTGGTACAGATTCGAGGCGATTCGGTCTATGACTACGCCGATACGGCGAAAAAAAACCTGACTCTGATCGAAAAGGCCTGTGCCGAAAAACCCGACTTTATTGTGCTGCCCGAATGCGCCTATCCTTCATACCTCATTGGGCCGGAAAAGGGTATTCTGAAGGAAGCTGTGGCTGGTTCCGAAGCCTTGCTCGAAGAGGTCGCAAAGCTTGCTAAGCTTCGCAGGGTCTACATTTGCATTGGAATCGCCGTTGAAAGGGAAGGCCGGCTTTATAACGCCGCCGTGACCTTTGACAGGGAGGGCCGAGAAATCGACTTTGCGGCCAAGACAAATCTCTGGCATTTCGATGACCGCTGGTTCTCCCCAGGGCAGGGGTATTCGGCCTTCGATACCGAATTCGGCAGAATTGGAACAATGATCTGCGCCGATGGCAGAATTCCCGAGATCGCCGGCCTTTTGGCCAAAGACGGGGCAAAGCTGATAATAGACCCGGTGAATCTTGTGGCAGCTGCCGAGAAGCCTGAACAGCTCAGCAATCAGCAGTACGAATTTATCCTCCAGGAAAGGGCGAGGGAAAACGGCCTATTTATCGCTGTCTGCGACAAGTGCGGCGTAGAAGGCCATGTAGTGACTTTCTTGGGTCGCAGTTTTGTCGTCGATCCCGACGGCGCGATGATCGAACAATGCTCCTCAGACCGGGAAGAAATCAAAATCGTTGAAATAGACCTTGGTAGAAGTCGCCAGGTTTCAGTCCCCGATGCCGGACCCTTCGACAGCATAAAAGAAGCCGCCGATACGCTTCCTGTAAGCGTGATACTGCGCAAGAATTACGCGCTGGAAGACCTCGCTCTTTTTACCATGGTCGCCCGGTTCCAAAGCAGTTCCGCCGATGAGTATGTTGAAAAGGCAGTCTATTATGCGAATAACGCCAGGATACTCAGGGCAAGGCTCTTGGTGCTTCCGGAGCTGTCTTCGGCCTATCGCCTGAATGAAACGGTCGCGGTAAAAATTGCCGACTGTCTGAAAGAGGAGTTTTACGCCGTACTCGCCGGAACGAAGGACAGTCCCCTAGGCCTGGGCCGCAGCGCCTTGGTGCTTGGAAAGAGCGGTATCATTAAAGAAATATCTTCCTTCGATTCAATCAAATCGGCCAACGCTAAAACTGTCGAAATCGCGCAACTTACCGAATCAATCAGAATCGGCGCTCTGTTCGACGAAGAAATTCACAATCCCTGGATATGCAGAACAGCGATGCTGAACGGTGCCGATATAATGGTATATTTCGACACTGTGTCCGGCGCTGGTTCACTAAAGGCTATCAAAACCAGGGCCGCAGAGAACAAGATATTTCTTGTGCGGAGCGCTTCTGCGGATGGGGCGGATTGCAGTCTGATCATTAATCCCGACGGGGCCAAGATAACAACGACATTTCATGATCCTGAGCATTCGGCCGCGGCCTACATCAACACGGCCTTGAGCAAGTTCAAGAGCGTCGTGCCAGGTACCGATGTTGTCCAGGGCAGATTCCCCGAACTCTACAAGGGGCTTTTCTCCTCATAGCGCCGGCAAGCGAAGCCTAGGATAAAACCCTGCCAAGAATGCTGTAGGCCATATGGTCCAGAACCATATGGAGATCTTCGGTAACCTGCATATCCGCGACGGGGATGTGCACATTCTGCTGGGCGATTTTTTTGAGTTCTCCGCCGTCATAGCCTGTCAGTCCCAGGGTGAGAGCTCCATTGGCATTGGCGTATTCCACCGCTTTTATGACGTTAGGCGAATTTCCCGATCCGGAAATGGCAATTACTAGGTCGCCGGGCTTTAAAAAATTCTTGAGCGGCTCGATGAAAATATCTTCGTAGCTCACATCGTTGGCATAGGCTGTGACGGTAGGAGTATTGTCTCCCAGGCAGATAAAACGAAACCGCTTGGCTTTGCCGTAGGAAAGCCCTTTGTTGAAATCCACGGCCATGTGCGAAGCCGTGGCGTGGGATCCTCCGTTGCCCAGGGTAAAAACCTGGCTGTCCCTGTCGAGGGCATCAAGCAGAAGATTGAGAAAATCATTCAGTTCCTTTCGGGATATCGCCTTTAGCACAGACTGAAGCTTTTCGAAATAGGCCTCGATATCCGTGGTGAAATCCTTTTTCATATACAACGCACCTCTCTCTTTTGCTTATTGTACACCGGTAAAGAAGCCGGAGGGGCAAGTGTAGTCGAGCGAGAAGATTAGGGCAATAGTTGTAGGCATTTCAGGCTTCTTGAGTGGCTGTGATCCTGGACAATTAAATGGACAATCCTTATAAGCCGTGTTATCATCGCAGTTGCATTATTATTATTTGCGAACCTCGGTCCTAAAACGGTGCTCGACGGTTCCGCCAT